>WLNU01000001.1 GCA_009699645.1 Actinomycetota bacterium
CCAATGATGTTGACTCGGCTTTGAAAAAGCGCCGGAACATCGATCCAGAAAATAACTGGAACGTTGCGAAGTGCTTCAAACTCAGGCTGAAAAGCTATGCCGGCCGTTGGAACAAGCTTTGTTAGACGATCGCTCAGATTCACCGAATGTGAGATGGTTGTTGGTTTAGCTGTCCGCGGCTTATATGTGCGCTTTACATAGGGCTCAGGGGTAGGTGATGGTTTTGGTGGAAACCATAATGTCGCAGTGGGAGAAGGTTGAGGTTTCGGTGCGCGCACTGTAGTTCTGCCACCACTGCCCTTATGGGCCTCAATAATGATCTGATTATCTTTGGTGTAGACATCAACGCATGCGCTTTCAGTGCACTCTGCAACTGCAATTTCTGGAACAGTGAAAAAGAGGGCCAAACTCAGGATTATCAAGGCTTTCATGCCCAGCACGATAAGTGTGTGCACCGACCGTAATCGCTCTCATGCCGCGAACTGTGGATAGTTGTGAGAGCCTTGCCCCATGGTTGCCAAAGATGGTGATGGTTGGGTCCAATGCGAGTGTGGAAATAAACATTGGGGTCTAAACGGTGCCGCTGGAATCTTGTTATTTCGGGGCCGTGAAATTCTCTTGCAACACCGTGCGCCATGGGTTCACAACGGAGATACATGGGGAATTCCAGGAGGGGCTCGCGATAGCCATGAGAGTGTTATTCAAGGTGCTATTCGTGAGGCGATTGAGGAGACTGGCATCGATCCGGAACTCGTTGTGCCCTTAACAATCTTTAGCGACGAGCATGGTAATTGGCGCTATGACACCGTTATTGCACGTGCCGCCGAAGAACTCATTGCACGCGAAGTCAATGATGAATCCCATGAAGTTCGTTGGGTAGATATTGATAATACTGGTGAGCTAAATCTTCATCCAAGTTTTGCTAAAACCTGGCCCCAGTTAAAGGCCCTCATTCAATCGCTTGAGTGATTCTCGAACAACCTCCTTATCTGAGGTTCGCCACAACGGTGGCATTGAGTTCAAAAGCACGCTGCCATACCTCTTAGTCACAATGCGCGAATCTAAGATCGCAACAACACCGCGATCTTCAACCGATCTAATTAATCGGCCAGTGCCCTGGGCTAAAAGCAGGGCTGCGCGAGGCAGAGAGACCTGCATGAAACCACTTCCACCTGCGGCATCTGCCTGGGCTGCGCGCGCTGACATCACGGGCTCATCGGGACGTGGAAAAGGGATGCGATCAATTGCAACAAGAATGCAACTATTTCCCGGCACGTCAACGCCCTGCCATAAAGACATTGTGCCAAGCAAAATCGATGTCTCATCCTTTGCAAATTTTTCTACGAGTGGGCCAACTGAATCTCCACGTTTTTGTGTAAAGATCTTTATTGGCAGCTCTGCTAAGACCTTTCGCAGATGCACATCGGCGGCCTCTACTCCGCGCCAGGATGAAAACAGGGCCAATGTGCGCCCACCTGCAGCATCGATGAGCTCACCGAGTTCGGTAAGAACTTCGATACTTGGACCATCTCGGCCAGGTTCTGGTAAATGTTTTGGCATATATAAAACACCTTGATTGGCAAAATCAAAGGGAGAGCCAACATCGAGCATCTGCACATTAGCGGGATCAACTTCACCGCTCTTGGCATCACTATTTAAATCATCGCCCACTAAGAAGCCGATGCTCTTAGCGAGGGCGTTAAATGAGTTTCCGACGGTTAACGTAGCCGATGTGGCAATCACAGGGGTTTGAGTCAGTAGATTCTCACGCAAGAGCTCAGAGACTGAGAGCGGAGCTAAATGCAAAGTTGAAAAAGTGGGTTCATACCAGAGCACAAATCCATCACCGAGTTTGAGTAAGGTGGCCGCTGTTGTAGATATTTCACTGACTGCGCCCTTTACTCGTGCGCGCTCGGCTAAAACATCGGTGTCGATAATCTCATCATCGGCCGACATAAACTGTGTAATTGCCTGGGCGCTCTCGCGCAGCTTTCTAATCGGTGATTCAAGGGATTGCGGAATCTCTTCCAGGCGACCTTGGGCGGCAAAATCTCCACGGATAGATTCACCGTAATCAACCATAGATTCGTGAAAGTCGTTAGCGGCTTTATGAAAGGCATCTGCCAACTTGCCTGGCATGAACTTGCGCGCCATTGCCGATGCGCGTAGCACGCGTGCCGATGTGAGCTCCTCTGTTACGGCCTGCGTTGCCCGATCCATAAACTCGTGTGCCTCATCGAGTACTACTGCATCGCGCTCTGGCAAAATCGGATGCGAATCAACAATTTCAATGGCCAATAGGGTGTGATTAGTAACTACTACATCGGCCGTTTGTGCCTTACCTTTTGCCTTAGCTGCAAAACACTGTGGCCCAAATGCGCATTTATCGGCGCCAACACATTCACGGCCAGAGACCGAGTTTGCCGCCCAGACTCGCCGATCTACTTCTGGGGCATCATCGCGGTCGCCTGATACACCGGGTTTACGTGCCCATTCATGTAAACGCTTGGCATCTTTTTCCAGCGATGAGATGCCCAACATAATTTCACCATCGGCATCTGGCTCTTCACTATTCATCTTTTGCAGACAGATGTAGTTACCCACGCCCTTATAGATTGCATAGGTAATTTCCCGGCCCAATACTTTTTCAAGTGCTGGCACAACTGCTGGTAAATCACGTTCAACTAGCTGGCGTTGAAGTGCCAGCGTGGCCGTTGCAACCAATACTTTTCGCCCATGAACAAGTGGTGGAATGATGTAGGCCAGCGATTTTCCCGTACCAGTACCTGCTTGAACCATTAAGTGATGTCGATCAGTCAGAGCATTTGCCACAGCCTCAGCCATTTCAATCTGGCCTTCGCGCGGCGCCCCTCCAATTGCAGTAACTGCAGCATCGAGTGCTTCGCGCACCTTTGCCGACATATCACTCATGGGGCCAATCCTAGTCTCTAGGAGTTTGCCTCATTTGCCGAACCACCTAATCGCTGAGTTCGCAGTAACATTGACATCACTAATTCTCGCTTGGTGGTCAATAATTATTCCTTGACACCGAATAATCAGCAGCATAGGCTCCTTTTGCACCTAATTTCAGATCAAAAACTGTGCGTGACAAAAATCAGAGTAGAAGTTTTTTACCCCATCCGCAAGGAGCAAAAGTAAGGAGGAAGTGTGACTCTTGAAGTAGTGCTACATCCAAGCGAAAGCTATAGATTTTTGCCTGCAATCACAGCGTATTCTGCTGGTTTTGCAGCATCGGAAGGATATGAAATCACGGCTCTCCGATTACTGGATTGCCCAACACTTTCTGTCGGGCTTGAAAGAATTGATCAAGAAATTAAAAGACGTGGACTTCCCGCCTCAGCCTTGGCGGGATTACAGCTTCGATCGCCAGGTGCATTTAGTTTCGAAGCTTTCGCAAAATTCAACGATGAGTATCGCCAATTACTCATTAATCGTGGCTTGATTATTAATGGAGTCAATCCAATTTCTCGTACAAATGTTATTCCAATTCACCAAAAACTAGCTGCGCCCTCAATTTCAGTTGCATTTATCGTTCACCCTAGTCAAGGGCAGGGTGGGAGTGATTTTGTTGTCGCCGGAGCGGGTGAGGTTAGAGGCGAGTTAGGACCTGAAAACATTGTTGCTCGAGGAGACTTGAGTCAAAAAGGACTATCTTTAAAAGTCGAATGCGTACTAGACATAATGCTCGAAAGACTTAACGCTTTAGCGGTAACGGTTCAAAGTCCTTCTACGGTAAATGTTTATACGCTCCACGAAATTTCAGGATTGACTGAAAAGATTGAAGTCAAACTACCCGCTACTTCCAGAAATGGTTATACAACTTGGCTCACAAGACCACCTATAGAGGAGCTTGAATTTGAGATGGACTGCTCACGTTATAGTAAATGGGTGGTCATTTAGAGCAATCAGTACGTTGCTCTTCCTCCTGATGCATCAAGTGTGAGGCCAGATGCCAATTAACAGGCCTTGGATGCCATAGAAACGACTATTTCAAGGACCTCTTCGGGCACTCCTACGCGCCCAATCGGAATTCTTCCCAACATGTATGTAAGAGTTTCTGTAGTAACACCGGAGTTCATGGTAATTCGTTACTTTCCGGCATAGAGTTCTGGTTATAAAGGACGTCTAGGGTGAGAAATGGTTAGGTGATTTATCTATGCTTCGATCTGGACTTAGATCTGCATCAAATCAAGATTGGGCGAAACCCTTTCGAAATTATAGGGATGAGATAATACAAAACTATGGTAAATGTATTGGAAAAGAATTAGATGAATTAGTAACACCCGCCCTCATTCTTGATCGGGCAATACTAAATCGTAATATTAATAAAATGACAACTGCACTCGCAGATTCAAAAGTCGTCCTGCGGCCCCATACCAAAGTACAGAAATCAACAGATCTCGCACGTATCCAAATTGAAGCTGGAGCAATTGGTGTAACTGTATCGACTATCTGGGAAGCAGCAGCCATGTTCGCCTCCGGCGTTGAAAGTGTTCTTATAGCAAATCTAGTTGTAGGAAAAAATAAAATTGATAGTTTGGCGTTGATTGCAAAGTACGGAGATTTGATAGTTTCCGTTGACAATATGCAAAATATTGACGATATTGCCTATTCACTCAAAAAATATGGCTCTAAAGTTTCTGTTCTTATTGACTTAGATGTCGGCTTGGCGCGATGCGGAGCAAGATCGCCTCAAGAAGCCATGAAACTTGCGAATCAAGTTGCTAGCCATCCAAATATGTTACTTAAGGGGATTCAAGCTTATGAAGGGCACTGCATGCTTGAACCTAATCCAGAAGTCAGGGTTTCTCTTGCGAATAAGGCAATGGACTACGCAGGCTCAGTTTTAGAACAAATAGCAGCTAAATACCCAAGCGCAATAGTGCTTTCTGGTGGTGGAACGGGAACGTATAACATCACTGGCAAACATCCATCGGTCACAGAATTACAAGCAGGATCTTTTGTTTTTATGGATTCATTCCACGGTAATCTCGCTCCTATTTTTGAAATTTCTCTCACAGTTCTCGCAACTGTCACAGCACGTCACAAAAATAGAATCACACTTGATGCCGGTAGAAAATCTATTGGTATTGACTTTGCTCCACCTAGAATCAAGAACTCTGACTTAGTAGCAAATTTCTGTGCTGAAGAGCATGCCATATTTGATATTCATTCAGAAGACAAGATTCACTTAGGAGATAGGTTGGAATTGGTTTCAGGTTACGCTCCAACAACAGTTAACTTACATGATGTAATTTTTGTTATTGAAGATAATAAGGTAGTTGAGCTATGGCCAGTTTTTCCAAGAGGTCCACAAGATAAAGGCTTTTTGAGTTCACTCCAGAACAGCTGATTTATATTGAGTTCAGTATGCTGAACTCAATACATTTTCTTTCATTGCTATAATGCAAATTCAGGTCTAGAGTCATATAACACATCACTGGTATTCCAATGTTTGAGGTCTGAAAGGATTTCGCCATGACTGTTCAAACTCAAAGGCTTGCCCTCGTCACAGGCGCAAGTCGAGGAATTGGACGTCACATAGCCCTAGGACTTCTTGAGGCGGGGCATACCGTTATCGCAGTTTCGCGTAATTCTTTTGATACAGATGGTCTTTCTTCTACCCAAAAGTCCTCAATCATTAGTATTAATGGAGACGTGAGTGATCACTTATTTATTGAGAAACTCGAGCGCCAGATATCTAAGGAACATGGGGCAGTTCAAATTCTTGTGAATAGTGCAGGGATTTTTGGCCCATTTGCTTTAATTCAAGACACTGATCCAAATGAATGGGCGCGTACCATCATTATCGATGCAATAGCTCCGTACTACACCGTACACTATTTCTTGCCAGCAATGCTAGAAAGAAAGTGGGGCAGGGTTATCAATGTGGGATCTGCCGCTTCTTTACATACCCCAGGACCACTCTATAGCGCTTACGGCACTGCAAAGGTCGCACTCAACCAATTAACGCGGCAAATAGCTTCGGAAATTGCAGGGTCTGGCGTCACCGCAAATGTGATTCACCCTGGTGAAGTGCAAAGTGAGATGTGGGTTGATATACAAACTAAAACTGCAGCACTCGGTAAGGCTGGTAATAATCAACAAGTGTGGGTTGATTGGGTTGATGAGACGGGTGGAGATGATCCAAAGAAGGCAGCAGATTTGGTGTTGAAGCTAGTTAGCGCAGAAAGTGATGGAGTTAATGGTAGTTTTTGCTGGATTGATAATCCACTTCAGGCGCCCATTCCAAGTTGGTAAAACAACAATATCTCTCGGTTCAGACTAGAGCCAATTCCTCTCTTCTTTGGCTGTCATGGGTGTTAATCCAGATAATCTATATTTAATAAGTAGCTCTTCCTCCTGATGCATCAAAGGTAAAGCCCGTTGTGAAAGAGCAGGCCCTAGATGCCATAAACGCCAACATCTCCGCGGCCTCTTCTGGCTCTCCAACGCGTCCCATGGGAATTCGCCCTAACATGTACTTAAGTGTCTCCTCACTTGTATCGGCATTCATTGGAGTTCGAATCACTGCAGGAGCTAGCGCATTAATCGTGATTCCTTCAGCGGCTACCTCTTTACCAACACCTTTTATAAAACCAATCATCCCCGCCTTAGATGTGTTGTAGGCGTGCATTCCGGGATTGCCTTCCTTGCCGGCAATAGATGCAACGTGTGCAATTCGGCCATACTTTCTAGCTTTCATATGAGGAAGAACTGCTTGTGTCAGCCAAACCGTTCCAAATAAATTAATTGTGACTGTGCGCTCAAAAGCAGCCCAATTAACTTCCTCAATCTTTGTATTTGTGGGACCAACAACTCCAGCCGTGTTAATTAATGCATCAATTTGGCCATGCTGAGAAATAATTGTCATGATGAGAGAATTGACACTCCTGACATCACCTAAATCAACACTTTGAATCTGTGTCGAGTCAAGAGATAATTCTTCTTGCATCTCGGCTAATCCTGCTGTGTTAAGGTCAGCAATAATTACTTTAGCGCCTCTAGATTGGGCCAAAATTGCAGACGCTCGACCAATTCCACTAGCCCCACCAACGATCACCACAACTTGATTATCAAATCTGCTCAGATTACTCATCATTCTCCCTTACTAGTTAAGATCAAACTTTCGGAGCCCTTTACCTGGTACTAGATCTGTACGATCACATTTCGCGAGCGTAGGAAAACCATCAATCCACACATACTCAAAACCAGATGCTGGTAGTCGTGGTGACTCAAATGTTGCTCTATCTACGACTTTTTCTTCATCCAATAGAACTAAGTCTGCTCTGTAACCCTCTTTCACTAGTCCACGATCTTGCAGTCCCAAGCGTTTAGCTGGTCGACCTGTCATCCGATTGATTGCGCCTTCTAATGAAAACATTTTTTCATCTCTTGAATAGTGACCAAGAAAGCGAGCAAATGTGCCATATGCACGGGGATGAGGTCTATCGCCATGAAGAATTCCATCAGTGCCGACCATATGCCTGCGATCTTTCATAATTGTTCGAACATTTTCTTCGTTTCCCCCAAAGACGACTACTGAGGCTTTAAAATCCTCTGATAAAACTAAGTCAATATAAAATTGTGAACCTGATTTATTATAATTCTTTGCGAGTTGAGAAATATTACAGCCCACGAAACCCTTATTTTCTGGTCTTTCAACCCCAGCAATAACTATATTGTCCCAATTCACCACACCACCCTGATTTCCATCACTTCCAAGATGGTCAAGATTTTGAATCACTCTCCTTTGAACCTCAGGCTCTCTCAAACGAGTACGAAGCTGTTCAATACCTCCAGATTGTACCCAGGAAGGCAAAAGTACATGCAGATAAGATGAACCCGCCAAGTATGGATAGGTGTCAAGTGAAATATCTATCCCTTTTTCTGTTGCTGCGTCGAGCAGCTCTAATAGTTCCCCTGCGCGCCCATGATAGATCGGAGCACCCATATGGCAATGAGTTAAGTGAAGAGGAGCTTTGGATACTGAAGAAATTTCTATGCATTCTACAATCGCCTCCAAAACTTTTGCGCCATAACTCCTGTGGTGTACCGAAAAATATCCACCAAATTCAGAGACTACTTTACAAAGTTCGATTAATTCATTTGTGTCGGAATATGCTGCGGGGAAGTAAGTAAGGCCAGCTGATAATCCAAACGCTCCCTCTTGCATACCAGTTCGAATAACTGCTTGCATATTTTTCACATCTTCAGGTGAGGATAGACCTTCATCCATTCCACGTATCAACATTCGAACCGTGCCATGGGGAACGAGATATGCAACATTAACTGCACATCCTTTATCCACCTCTCTTAAATATTCGCCTACTGAATTGAAATTCCAATCTTTATCGTTGAGAGATCCGTTCCACCCATATAGTTGGGCCCGCAATTCAGCTTGAACAAAGTCATTGGTGGGCACATAGCTCAAACCATCTTGTCCAACAACCTCGAGCGTTACACCTTGTGTGACTTTAGAAAGGTGAGCCTTATCTGCAATAACCCCAAGGTCAGAGTGAGAATGCATGTCAATAAATCCAGGTGCAAGAACAAGATTATCGCCATCTATAACTTTTCCAATACTATCTCGAATAAAAGTCTTGCTTATCGTTTGAATTCGGCCATTTTGAACACACACGTCTCCCTGAAAGCCTTCATCGCCAGAACCATCAATGATCTTGGCCCCTTTAACTGTGAAGGAATTTGGAGTCATAGTCATGAAAGGGCTACTATGCAATCGATTTCAACTAAGATATTGGGAAGGTCAGCACCAGTCGTAGTGCGAGCAGGGTATGGCGCAGTCAAGAATTCGCGACAGACTGAGTCGTACGCTTTAAAATCCTCATTGAGATTTTTTAAATAGGCCGTTACTTTAACAACTCTTGAAAAATCTAGATTCTGAGCAGCTAAAATGAGTGACAAGTTGTGAAATACCTGCCGAGTCTGAGAAACAATCTCATCTCCTATAAACTCTCCAGTTACAGGGTCAGAGGGACCAACTCCACATGTAAACAAAAAACCATTGGCCACAACGCCATGAGAATATGCACCCGATGGCTTCGGTAACTCTTTCAACGTGAAGTGTTTTATCTGTTGGTTTTTGTCTAGGCCCATGTTAATAGCCCCTTAGTATTTAACCTAATTCGATAGAGCGAAGTGCTTGCACAGATATATAAATAGTCAAGATCTTTACCACTAAAAGTACAGTTCCCAGGGGTTTCGGGAGTCGGAATAAAACCCATCAAATCTCCATTGGAGCTGACGATATGGACACCAGCCGTTACTCCTGACCCCCCAGTTACATAGATATTTTCCTCTTCATCAAAAACCATTCCATCCATTCCATAATCATTTCCAAAATCTAAAAGAATTGATTCTTTAATCCATAAGCCACTTAAATTACTTCTGTACTTTACTAGAGTGCGGGCTCCTCCATCATCCTGATTGTAATCAGCTATAAAAAGTGATTTATTATCTTTCGAAATTAGAATGCCATTTGGACTCTCTAAATCATCGATTACTCGAGTAAGAGTTCCATCTAATTCAATTCGATAAACGGCCATAACATCCTGCTCAATATCAGATTTGTCTCCATATCGAGGATCTGTAAAGTAAATTCTTCCCCGCGCATCAAAGCAGAGGTCGTTAGGCCCATTTAATTTCTTGCCATTAAAGCTATCAGCTAAATTTGTGATAGTTCCATCCTTCTCATACCTCTGCACGGCATGGGCGCCGCCCTTTGGATTAGACGGGTAGTTCTTACCATCGCAGCACACTACGAGTCGGCCTTCGGCATCAAAATTCATGCCATTTGCGTGGGATGAATCATTGCTCCAGATTGAAGTTTCCCGAGACGATTCATCAAAACTATAGATTAAGTTTTCTGAGCAGTCCGAGAATAAGACATGTCCAGCACGGTCAGAGGCCGGTCCTTCGCTAAAGACTGCACCAGTAAAAACTTTCTCTAGCTGTGCATCCTGTGGGATTAATGAACTCATTCGACCTCCTTTTCCCCTCGTCTAGAGAGATAATTTGAGCATTGTTAGAGAGTCCTGATTAATTATTTGATCGATAGTTTCTTTATGCACATAAGGAAGAGTCCCTGAACGTAATTCAGATATCGCATACAATCCATCCATCGCAACTCGTGGTGTCCATAAAGGAAAATCTGAACCAAATAAGAGCTTTTCAGTAACTGACCACTCTTGTGCTCGAACTAGTGCATGGAATCCATCAAATGGCCGTGCCCAACTCCCAGAAATATCTGCGAACACACGCCTATTCTTTCGCAATACTGCAATCGTTTCACGTTGCCAAGGATGTCCAAGGTGGGCCATTATCTGTGTTAATCCAGGAAAACGTCGAGCAACATCATCAATTACAAGGGGTTGGCTAATTGAAAGATCTCCCGGCGGGCTTGGGGTTGCACCAACATGCCAAAGAAGAACTAACTCATTTTTTTGAGCTTCTCTAAAAAAGGATTCGAACTTCGTATCACGGGGATCAAAGTGGGCCAATACGGGATATAGCTTAATTCCCCTAAGTCCAAGTCTGATGCCATCTTGCATTTGCTCTAGTACATCTGAGTCATTTGGATCCAGTGCCATGAAGCCAATAGTTTTAGTTTTTGTCTCTTTACAAAACTCAGCGATCTTTTCATTCGGTGTGGCTACATTTGCCGCAGTTGCTCGCATTCCAAAGACAATGGCGACATCAACGTCCTTCATAGCGGCATCATATTTTTTTGCGGTAACTTCTGGGAATGGAAACCCATATATAGGCTCCCAATTATCGCTCCATTCATTTCCCCAGCACTCACATGTCATGAAATGCGTATGAACATCAATAATCATTACCTAGTTACTTCGCATCTCTCTTCATCTAAATATTCTAGAACTTTGGTGGTTGAAATAATATAGTTTTTACTACATATATTTGTGTTTCACATACGTGAACAATTCTGGTAGTTCTGCGGCCATTACGCTCGCAAAATCAAGTACAATTTCATTAATATCTACAGTCAAGAAAATTTAGAGGCGAGAGAGTGTCGATGGCTGATGTCGTAGAAATCAAAGGCGTTGTACCCGTTCTAAGTACGCCGCTAGATGTGAACCGAAAACTCGATAGGGTAACTCTGCGACGCGAAATAGAGTGGATCGGCCAGCAAGGAGTTCACACGGTAGCAACTGGAATGGTCTCTGAGATACTGAAAATGAACTTAGATGAGCGACGCGAACTAACTGAGGCGATCTGTACATACACACGAGAATTCACAATGAGCTCAATTGTGAGTTGTGGGCAAGAAAGTGCTCAAGAAACGATTGATTTGGTAATACATGCTCAAGAATCTGGCGCCTCGGCGGTAATGATTAATCCTCCGATCGCTTCCAAACTCACAGATGATGAAATTTTTGGTTATTTTGCAGCTATATTTGAAAAGACCACAATCCCGATCGTCGTTCAAGATGCTAGCGGTTATGTGGGGTATTCCATCAATGTAAGTGTTTTAGCTAAACTTTTCATGGCATATAGTGAGCGCATTTTTTTTAAACCTGAGGCAGTACCAATTGGACAGCGTTTATCTACACTTCGGGATGCAACAGGCGGAAAAGCAAGAATTTTTGAGGGAACTGGTGGTGCTCACTTAGTAGATAGTTTTGCCAGAGGTGTCGTTGGAACTATGCCTGGAGCCGACCTCAGTTGGGCGATGGTAAAACTTTGGGACTCTCTTGTCATCGGAGATTGGAAGAGAGTTAACCTTATCAATGGTGCAATTGCCAATATGGTAAATCTGATGCCAATTCTGGATGCCTACATTGCGATCGAAAAGTACTTGCTTCAAAAGCAAGGCGTCTTTATTAATACATTTAAATTCGAACCCACAAATTTCACTTTCGATAGCGAAACTCAAGCCGAGGCCGACCGCATTTTTGCTTATCTACAAGAGATAGCTAAGTAGTTGATACCTACTTAGTAATAGTCATTGCCCGAGCGATGTTGCTCACGGTCAACGCTTCAATCTCTTTAGCAGTAAAGCCAGCTTTCTTCATCGCTGGAACGAAAGATTCAAGAAGCCATGGGAAACCTCTTCCCCCATATGAGCGAAGTGCCGAACGAGTCCCAATATCAGTTCCTAGTACAACTCGATCTAAGTGTCCGTGATCTATCAGTGTCCGTGCGCTGTTTAATCGAACCTCATCCTGCGGATAGCCTTCACCTTCATAGCCAATATTATCGATGCTGCAATACACGCCTCGAGCGGCAATTTTGAGAAGATTTGTAGTGTCTTCACGATCACCTAAGTGACTGATAATAATTCTATCCGGACCAACTCCCGCACTCTCTAAGAGATCAATCTGTTCAAGTGCAAGCTCGCCAAAATGTGTTGTGTGGGTCAAAATAGCAACGCCTGTTTCCAAACTTGCTTTAGCTGCGGCTTGAAATACACGCTCCTCTGCAGCCGTAATAAAGCCTCTCTCAGTACCTATTTCACCTATAAAACCTGCTTTGATGTCAGTATCACCAAACCCCTCACGAATCTCCTTGATCATTCTCTGGGCTAGCTGATTAGAGGTTTGGCGAAAAACTGCATCCTCATAAACAATCTCTCGATACCAACCGCATCCAAGAACAATGTTCACGCCAGTTTTTTGAGATATTCGTCGTAAAATGTCGGGCTTGGTTCCGATACCGCCTGAGCTGGCATCAATGAGCGATCCACCGCCTGCATCTTTAAAGAGTTGCACCTCGTGCTGGGCTACTTGCTCATCCTCAAAAATTACATCGTAGCTCTTGATCATCTTGAAGTAATCCCATAACACGTGCTCATGGCTATGAGTAAAGCCCATTGCAGAGGGATCAATTAAGCCATTGACTGATTGAATCTTGCCTTTTTGACTAGTGCTCATTTACATTCACCTCAACTCTCAGTGGCAATCGCATTAATTTGGGTTCCTATTACATAACCTTGGCCCTTTGATAGCGACATCGGATTAAGTGTTAGAATTCCACGCTCAGACATTTCTTGTCCGAGAATTATCCTAGGTCTACCTGTCGCTAACTTTATATAAAACTCATCGGCAGTTAAGCCCCGTGGGGCATGGATGTGTAAATTTGTGACATTCAATGGAGAGTAGAACACTTCCTCCGACTGCACTATGCCTGCCTGGTTCAGTAAGCTCTTACACTCACTAATCTCATTGTCCCCAATGTCATAGGAATCATTTGCTACGTACTCCTGAATCGCAGCTACTACCCCAAAGATTTGCTCTCTACCAACTTTCATCGCTCTACCAATTCCATTTGATGGTAACTGAGCAAATTTATCCTCCTCGATATGATAACTCCAGGTGGAGCTTCGTTCATCTAAATCTAAATGATGAAGCATCGCAATTTTGATGTTAGCTGGGCTAGCTACCAGTAAGCCACTGGTGTGTGGTCCCCTAAAACCCTTGCCGCCGCTTATGGCAATGAAGTCAGCGCCCTGATCTAAATACTTCTTGAGGCGATTTAATGGGGGTATAAATAATGCCCCATCAACAATGACAGAAATACCATGCTCATGTGCAATCTTGGAACATGTGGCTAAATCTAAAGCACCTTGATCTGCACTCTCGCGCCATAGTAAGGCACAGACCTGAGGATCAATGGCAGCGATTAACTGTCCAGCTGTCGACCCCTGCGAATCACCAAAAGCTCTCATCCGAGCACCAGCAGCACTCAAAGCATGATCGTAGGGATCTTGGTGTACCCGTTGGACCAGAATTTCAACTCGAGTAGTCTTTGGAAATGGTAACTCGATAAGCATCTGGCGATCAAAACCAGCTATGCAAGCCGCAGCGCTTAAAGTAAGTGATGCAGATGCTCCAGAGGTTACAAGGCTTGCAGGCGCACCGATAATTTGTGCAATTAAATTACCCGCACTCTCATGCAGCTCTTCCATTCGATAACTGTGCTCATTTGACTCTTGCATGGCTTTCCATACGTTGTGACTCAACGCAAGACCACCAAGACGGGTAGCTGGACCTACTCCATTTATAATTGGTTCAATTCTTAGTTGAGAATACACAGACACTTTAACTCGAAACTTTGCTACGAGAACCTGTTCGCCAACTTTCACGAATTCCATCAGTTGCATTCACAACCAATTGGCCTATTGAGCTATCGCACCCTGCAGGAATTTCATTGCCACGAGCCCGCTCGAGGAGCAAGGCAGTTGGCATATATGACTTATATGCCACACCATCTTCTTCAAACTTTTGCACCCAAGAGTCTCCGATTGCTCCATGGAAGGTTATCTGGCGATTTGTTGGATCAACACGTAAATCACCCTTTGCTCCATAAGCTTCCAGTCTCCACGTTACATGAGGTGCGCTACCGAAAGTACTTACACAGTAAGTATTTACTACAGCGCCATTTTTCATCTGACCAGATACGGACTCGTGATAATCCAGAGCATCTCCTGCCGGGTAACTCGAACTCGCTACCCAGTCAAAAGAATCGTCAAGAATGTGAATTAGAAGTCCAAGGGAGTGGCTCATAGTGGTGCCAATAGCTCCTCCCCCTGCAGTTTTTGCATCTACATAAGTATTTTTCTCACTTAAAAAACCGGTAGAAGTCGAATGGTCAGATGTTTGGCCTTCAAGAATTTCGCGAATTCCGCATGAAATGCCCAAAGTTACAAATTCCACTTTTCCAATTAGATCTTCACGAATCAAATGTCGAACTTGAGTAAAAATATCTGTATATGGCCATCCATACCCAACAAGGAGTGTTCGGCCATTGTCCTTTGCTGCTGCCAACATTTTGGCTGCTGACTTTCCATCTATCGCAAATGGCTTTTCACATAAAACATGCGCACCCGAATTCAGTGCAGCGATTACCATAGCTTCATGAGCAATGGGTGGACTGCTCACAATTATTGCATCCAATTTTAGATCTAATGCTTTCTCCCAAGAGTCAAGCCCATTTTCAAAACCAAACATTTCTTGAATTTTGGTCGCCATCTCTAT
This sequence comes from Actinomycetota bacterium, assembly GCA_009699645.1. The sequence goes on from WLNU01000001.1 coordinate 15,036, forward strand.
ATTTTGATTCGTGACAACTACGAGTTCAACATCAGCATGCTTTTTCAATTCTGGAATATGCACAGCCACCGACCACGCCCCAGCGCTTAAAACTCCAACACGAATTTTTGAACTCATTATTTTCCCGTTCCAGATGCCAAAGCAGTCACAATATACTTTTGGAACACCATTGTTAAGAGTACTGGTGGAATAATTGCTATAACAGTAGCGGCAGAGAGTAATGTCCAATTGAAAGTCTGCATCGCCATAAATCCAGCTAGCAAAGGCGGAATTGTGTATGAATCGGTGAGTACTAGAGCAAAAAAGAATTCACTCCATGATTCAAGGAAGACTAGAACGCCTGCAGCAATTAGACCTGGAACGGCCACTGGCAAGATTATGAGCTTTAACGTTTGCATTCTACTTGCACCATCGAGGGCGGCAGCTTCTTCTAAATCGATTGAAATCTGATCAAAATAATTTTTCAATATAATTATCGCTAAAGGTAATGTGAATGATGTATAGCTAATAATCAACGCCCAAGGAGTATTAAGTAAATTAAGTACCCGTAAGAAGATGAAAATCGGTGCGACTAAGACTAATCCTGGAACAATTCGAGAAAGAATAGTGAAATTGAGGAAGAAATTTGAACCGATAAAGCGGAAACGTGAAAGCGAGTAAGCAGCAATCGTGGAAATTATTAAAGTGATTGCCACAACTAAAGATGCAACATACAAACTATGAAGCATAGTGTCAACTATTTTATTCACTGAAACATTGCTTGGAGCGGTTTGGCATAATCGAATATCTATTCCTGGTACGCAGTCCTGATCCGTAATTGGAAATCCAAGCACTAATCTATAGTTATCGAGTGTCGGATCAGCTGGCCAAAGTGGTGTCGGGTGAATTCCAATTTTGCTTGGTTGTGTGAAAGAGCTGCTTATTGTGTACCAAATAGGAAAAAGTATCCAAAGCACAAAACATGCTGCCACAGAATAGATCATGCTGCTGCGGGTTATCCGAGCACGACTAAGAGGCCTACGCCGTTTCGTGATCTTCATTTCCTACACCTCAATCTTTCGATAAAGTGTTTTTACTGCAATCAGTCCACCAATGAGTGCGATAATTGCGAGTGAAACTGCCAAAGCGGAGCCAACTCCAAAATTGGTAAAGATAAAGAATTGACGGTAGATCAGATAGCTCAAAAGAGTAGTCGAAGATCCTGGGCCACCTTGAGTCATTATAAAGATTACATCGAACTGCATCAGTCCATAAATTACGTTTAGGACTGTCACAACAGTTAATGCAGGACGCAACCAGGGAAGTGTGATGTGACGAAACCGTTGAATGATTCCGGCGCCATCCACACTTGCTGCATCCCAAATATCACGCGGCAAAGTTTGTAATCCTGCTAACAATAGTAAGGCAACGAGGCAAGATTGTCTCCAAGTTGCAGCTAGGGCTGTCATCAATAGCGCCCAATTTGGATCACTCAGAAAATCCTTATAATTCGAAATCAGGTGAAGCCGAATTAGCACGCCATTGAAGAGTCCAATATTCCCATCAAGAAACCATTTCCAGATTATTCCCACAATCAACCAAGGGCAGGCCCACGGCAGCACTAGAAGACCTCTAAGCACTAATCTCCCTACAAATTTCTCATTGAGAAGAAGTGCTCCAGCTAATCCAATGACTGTGGAGCCAATAATAAAAATAGCCGCGAACAAAATAGATCTTAAGCAAGTTGCCCAAAAAATCTCATTTTTGAAAATATATAGAAAATTGTCTACTTTTGTAAAAGTACCGATTCCAACACCATCGGCCGGTACGACGAAAAGGCTTTGGAAAACCGTGAGTATTGCAGGAATTGCTAGAAGTACAAGTAGAACTAGAATTGCAGGTAAAGCAAGATAGAAGCCAAAGCGTCGGTTTGAAACCGAGCGCTTTGACCCCTGTCTTTTTATGTCCCGTGAAGTGAGAATTTATTCACTCCTTATTTTCTTTAGTCTTTATTAGAGACCGCTACCGGACTTTGCAGTCTTGCAGGCAATCGCTAAAGCATTTGCTGTTGCACGAGCATTTGAGTTTCCTAGCAATAAATCGTGGATGATAGTTCCACATTGTGCTTGGAAGCCCTGGTACCAAGGCAACGTACGTGCTGGAACTACGTCTGAGGCAGTCTTGAATGTGTCTGCGATCAAATTCAGGTCCATGTACTTAGGGAAGGCTGCAATAACCTTTGGATCTGTGAAGAAGCCAGGGTATGGAGCACAGAGTGCACCAGAGGCCGCCCACTTTTGGAATGTAGTGAACTGACCACTTGCATCCTTATAACCATAAGTTTTCATGAAGTCCCAAGCTGCTGCTTTCTTTGCACCAGTTACTTTTCCGCCCAATTGAATAACTTCACCCATTTGTAGCGTCTTTCCACCAGTACCGACAATCTTGGCTTGAGAGATATCTGCAGATGCTGAGCCCTTGCTCTCAACAATATCGCGAAGGAAGTAATGGTGAAGAGCGTAGAAAGCCGAATCTCCATTAGCAATTGATGTCGTGTGCTTTCCAGGATCATCAGTTAGAACTGACTTCGGAGTCATTCCATCCTTGTACATCGCCTGCCACCAGTTGAGTACATCAAGTGTCTTTGGATCATCCATGAAAATTGGATTTCCCTTAGCATCAAATGGCGTCACATTTCCGGCTAGTAAGTACACATGTAGATACTCTTCGACGAAGTCCTTTACCCAATATGCAACATATGGTGACGCAACGCCATTGGCCTTGATCTTCTTGCACTGATCATAAGTCTCTTGAAGTGAATTTGGAGTGCTGTTAAATCCTGCAGCAGCAACCATCTTTTTGTTGTACTGAAGCATATGCACAGCTGCGAAATATGGCGCACTTACAATTGCTCCATTTTCAGCCACGAAACGGCTGCGAGCTGATGGGAACATTTCTGCAACCATTTTATCTGCGCCTGGAAGTCCACGAAGATCTGCAGCCCACTTTTGGTTCACGAACTTCTGTGAGTTATAAGCGAAGTTATAAAACACATCTGCAGGCTTTCCGCCACGTTGGCGTGCTGTCATACCTGCCGTGTAACCAACGTTAGGTATGAAACTTGTTGTGACTTTATTGCCAGACTTCTTAGACCAAGCAGCAACTAAAGACTTAATTGTGTCTGGTTGATACTCCCATGCCGTGAAATTAATAGACTGACCAGCGGCTTCGGCAGCTGACATCATTCCACTATTTAGCATTGGGGCCGATGCCAAACCTGCAACACCTAGTCCCTTTAATAAGGTACGACGATCCAAGTTCAAATTCAAACCTGAAGCATTTTCTGAACTCTCCATTTAAAACTCCTCTTCCCCCTTATTCGTTCACGTATATGAACGAACTTCATTAATACTTTCCTCCACGAAACCCTTAGTGTCAAGCAAATCTGCTAGTTTTGTTCTATCCGAATTAGGGGGTTTACATGGTCCAAGCCGCATTTCACCTAGTCCTGAAGCGGCAGATGGGGCAACGTTATATCGACCTCCATACACCTGTTCCGGACGAGATTAGTGAGCAGTTAGGTCAGGCCGGAATTAGCAATTTCTCAATTTTCCGAGATGGGGACCACATCTTTGGTGTACTTAATTATGAAACTGAATCACAGCTCAGGGAATTTTTAGGAAAGGATGTCAGCCCCATTTGGACACAAGAAATTATTTCAATTTGTGATTATCGGGAGGTAGATTCAGAACTACCGCTACTTAAACGCTTAGCGAGAGTCTTTCACTTCGAGGGCCTATAGGTGGAGTTAGAAACTGAATTAGAAATAAATCTTTCTAGATTTGCGCGAGTAGAGCTATGTAAGGGTCCCTCACCTGTACAGGTTTTAAATAATTTGAGATCACAATGGGGTTTAGGTTTTGAACTCTCAATAAAGCGAGATGACCTGATTGGTCCGGCTTTTGGTGGAAACAAATCACGACAGTTGGAGTTTTTACTGGGCGATGCAATTAGTAATGATGCTGACTGCGTCGTTCACGGAGGAGCATTGCAGTCAAACTACGGCCGCCAAGTCGCAGCTGCTTGCGCAATGATTGACTTGGACTGCTATTTAGTTCTTAGTGACTATTACAAACAAAAACAGAACACCGGCTCACATTTGATTTCACAGATGTTAGGAGCGAAAATTTCTTACTTCCAGGGCGAGTTAGGCAGTAATCATGAGATTGAAAAGCTGAAGTTGAGTAAATCCCTTGAAGCCCAAGGGCGAAAGCCATATTTAATTACTTATCCAAAGTCAGAGATTCTTGGAAGTCTGGGATACATTGATGCAACTCTGGAACTCTCACGTCAGTTGACCACTGGGAAATTTCCAGAGAGGATTGTAATGCCAGCTGTTGGGGCAACTTATATTGGAGTTTTACTGGGCCTAAAACTCCTAGGTTACAACGATGTAGAGGTTATAGGTGTTGCACCCCTCTCTAATGAATACCCAATTAAGGCAACTGTTCTGGATTCTTTGAAAGCAATTTGCGCCTTATTGAAGATTGATTCAATCGACTCTCCGATTATTAACCTTGATTTCTCATTTGTCGGTGAGGGTTACTCAAAAACCACACAAGAGAGCTTAGATGCATTGGTAGATTTCGCGAGGTACGAAGGCGTGATGTTAGACCCTGTGTATACATCGAAGGCGGCGGCTAGTTTGAAAAACCTACCCGCAGATGGCAAGCGAACTCTCTTTTGGCATACGGGAGGCTCTCCTGCTATTTATGCTTACTCAGATGAGATTTTGGAAAATCTCAAAAGTTAAAACACTTTAACTGGCACGACCATCTCTATCAAAGAGAACCTCACCTTTGATCATTGTAAATACCGGCACCAAACGTAGATTTCCGCTAAAACTATGGCCATGGCAGTCACTAAATACGTGTTCATCTTCGATGCACTCAAAGGCTGCAAAATCTGCCTGTCCACCCACATCAGATGCTCCAACACCTGCACTGGTGAAACCAGCATACTCAGCAGGCGCAGTTGTTGCACGTACTAGCACATCAGAGAGCTCCATTCCAAGGGCAACAAACTTTGCAAGAACCTCAGGTAGTCCAACAACTTTCTCTTTAGAGTACGTATGAATATCAGTGCTAATTGAGTCTGGGTAGTAACCGTGGTCTATGAGCACTTGGGCCACTGTTGAATCAAAGCCACCCATTCCATGGCCAATATCAAAGAGAACTCCACGCTTTTTAGCTGCAATAAAAGATGGGCGGGGTTTTGAATCAGCAACGAGAGTGTTGCCTTCCCAGCCTGTATATGCGTGAGTCAAAATATCACCAGCACCGAGTCGATCTAAAATATAGTCAACCTCGACCGGAGCTGGCCCTAAGTGAACCATCAAAGGTAAACCAAGTTTCGTTGCTACAGATCTAGCCTTAGTGAAGCCATCAATAGCTAAATCTCCACCGACATCTTTAGATGCACGTACTTTGATTCCGACAATCTCATCAGGAAAATCCAAGGCAGTTGCAATCGCTATCTCTTCATTACAGTATGCGGGAGTTTTGAGTTCACCCTGCAGCAAAATACTCGTAGTACCAACAGTTGCTATATTGAGAAAGGATTTCACATGCAATTTAGATTTATCAATTACTAACTCTTTAAAAGCGGGAAATAGGTGAGCACCCGCACTGCCGGCATCGACTGCTGCAGTAACTCCATGTTTGACCAATGTATCGGTGTGAACTCCTAAGTCCTGCCCGTGAAATAAGTGGGTATGCAAATCAACTAATCCAGGTGTAACAAGTAACCCGATTAAATCTATGGTTTTTCCGCTCACCGATCCCGCCGGGCTTGAATGGCCGGCAGAGACCTGGGAGATCGCTCCCTCCTTAATACCAATTGTGGATGGCGCAAAATTTCCTAGTTTGGGGACAAAGAAACGATCCGACAGCAGGGTGGCTTCGAAGTCTTGACCGTTTGTTGCCACCATGTCGGCTCCTTTTAAATTATTTCTGGATAACCCTTGATTTAGAGCTCAACTATACATAATATCGACAAAGTAAACCCGTGATTAGTTCATATTCATGAACGGAGGGATTGAGCACAATGCCAGAATCAGCTCAAGGTGAAGTTAAATCATCGGTTCGAACTCTCCAAATCCTTAAACTTCTAGCAAGTTATCAAGCTGGATTAACTTTTACAGAAATACAAAAAAATTTAGAGATTCCTAAGAGCAGTTTGTTTGTATTACTGTCAACAATTCAGCAGGAAAAATGGATCGACTTTGATGCAAAGTCAAATCGATTTACTTTAGGAATTCAAGCGTGGGAGTCCACACAACAGTATCTAAATAGTAGTCAACTCATTTCAATTGCCGAGAGCCACATCACTGAAATGATGCATGATCTTCATGCCTCAGTCCACTTAGCAGTCCTGTCTGGGTGTGATGCTTTGTATTTAGCACAAATTAAATCCGACCGTTCATATGATCTACCTTCAAGAGTTGGAGTCCGTCTTCCTGCCCAAGCAACTGCCCTTGGTAAATCACTCTTATCGGGTTACTCCGATGATCAGATTAGGGTGATATTTAGAGACTTAGTCTTTAAGAAGTTTAATAGTTCGACGATTGGTAGTCTTGATGAGCTATTAAAAGAGGTAAGCAAAGTAAAGATTCAAGGCTACTCTGAATCTAACGGTGAGCTCGTCGAACGCTTTTATTGTGTTGCAGCTCCAGTTACAGATGGAAGCGGAAAAGTGATCGCAGCCATTAGTTCAACAGTTCCTAAACTTTATTTAGAAAAGAAAATTGTGACCAAGAATCAAATGCAAGAGTGCGTCCAAGACGAAGCACGGCAAGTTTCAGAAGAACTCAGAGCCTATTCTTGATGCTCGCCAATGGTGAATTTGAGTTAAAAAGCTTTATCGATACCCCTTCCTTAGTTCTGGATATCGGTATTTTTAAGGGTAATGTCAAGGAATTACTTAAGATTTGTAATGCGAATGGGGTATCGCTTCAACCCCACGCAAAAACACACCGAACGCCTCAACTCGGTTTATTACAACAGGAGTTAGGTTGTGATGGTCTCTGTGTCGCCAAGCTTGGTGAAGCCGAGGGTTTTGCTAAGGCCGGCATCAAAAAAATTACTGTCGCCTATCCGATTTTAGGCTCCAATAAAGTTGAAAGAGCTCGGGCGCTTGCCGCTTCCATAGATCTAACTTTGGCTGTAGATAGCGTTATTGGAGCAGAATCAATTGGAAAAATTTTTACACAACATTCTCAAGTCTGTCCAGTCCTTCTGATAATCGACTCAGGTTTAGGCAGGGATGGCGCTCTTCCTGAAAATGCACCAAACATTGCAAAAGCGATAAATGCAGTTCCCGGAGTAAAAGTTGTTGGAATCATGACGCACGAAGGCCTTGTTTACGGTGCATCTGACCGTGATTCAATGATTGCCATGGCCAAACAAACCTCAGAAATGATGGTTAATGTTGGTAATGCAATAACGAAAGCTGGGGTTGATATTTCACGAGTTTCAATGGGTTCAAGTGCATCTGCGCGAGTTGCTGCAACGGTCCCCGGAGTAAATCAAATAAGACCCGGTATTTTTGCTTTCAATGATCTGGGTCAGATTGCACTAGGAAATGCCACTTTTGAAACATGTGCGGTTCGCGTGTTATCAACCATTGTAAGTCGACCGACTCCAGATACAGCGGTTATTGATGCTGGATCTAAATCATTGAGCGCAGACCTTCTACCCGCAAAAGAGCATCGGAATGAATATCCTGGACATGGTCTCATCATTGGCAAGACTGGCTGGATTATCGAACGGCTATCTGAAGAGCATGGGATGCTCAAATGGATGGGTGAAGGTACTCCACCAGATATGAATATTGGTGAGCAGATTCAAATAATCCCAAACCATGTGTGCACAGCTTTTTCAAGTCTGAATGAATCTGTTGTGATTAGCCAAGGTGAAGTAATTGATCGTTGGCGCACTTTTGAACCTGGAGCTTCACGCTAAAATTCACAGAAGAAAAACTACCGATAGGAAGACACTCGCATGACGCCTGATGAGATTCTAGATTCGATCTCCCTCACAGTGACCTATCCATTGGCAATAGCACTTAAGCCGCTGGCAAAGCTTGAGAACAGCTTCTACGTTTCGGGGCAGGTGGCAATGCGTCAGGGTGCCTTGGTAGCCACCGGTTTAGTTGGAGATCAAGTTTCGCTTGAAGTTGCCCAAGAGTGTGGACGCCAATGTGCAATCAATATTTTAAACTCACTCAAGACTGAGTTAGGTAGCCTGAAAAATATAAAGCAGGTAGCCAGAATCGCCGTTTATGTTGCAAGTGCAGATGGTTTTACCGACCAACATTTAGTTGCCCATGGTGCAAGCCAGCTCTTCTTACAGGTTTTTGGTCCAGAGGTTGGATCTCACACCAGAACAGCAATTGGCGTTAAATCACTTCCGCTTAATAGCCCAGTTGAGGTTGATGCAATTTTTCAAATGTAATTACTAAGTAGATATGGCAGCTCTTCCTGATTCAAGGCGAGCAATGGGCACTCGAAATGGTGAGCAAGAAACATAGTCAAGTCCTAAGGCATTAAAGAAGTGGATACTGCGTGGATCCCCACCATGTTCACCGCAGACTCCTAGCTTAAAATCACTGCGCACACCTCGTGCAAGGTCAACTGCAGTGCGCAGCAAAATTCCAACCCCAGCCTCATCCAATGACTCAAATGGATTAAATGGTAAAAGTTCAAGATCTAGATAGCGCGGCAAGAAGGTTGACTCAACATCATCGCGACTAAATGCCCACGTAAGTTGCGTTAAATCATTAGTCCCAAAGGAGATGAAATCAGCATAAACACCTAAGCGATCAGCGGTAATTGCAGCGCGTGGCGTCTCAATCATGGTGCCGATTGGGAGTGCGACTTTAAGGCCTGAGCCTTTAAAGGTCGCAACAATCTCTTCTTCCAGAGATTCGCGTAAGTATAAAAGTTCTCGCTGCGTTGCAACGAGTGGAATCATCACCTCTGGATGTGGATCATGTCCTAACTTCTTAACCTCTAAATATGCATGCACAAGGGCCCGAACCTGCATTTTATAGAGCTCTGGAATGAGAATTCCTAAACGAACTCCGCGCAGACCCAACATAGGATTAGATTCATGCAGGCGATTAACAGCTGCAAATAAAGCTCTATCGCGAGGTGAAACCTCTTCATTGAGAGCTTCGGCACGGGCCATCTCTGCACTTAAGACAACTAAGGATGGTAAGAACTCATGCAGCGGAGGATCAAGTAATCGGATGGTTACTGGCAGGCCCGACATCGCCATCATGATTCCTACGAAATCCGCGCGCTGCAAAGGCTCCATTTCAGCAATGACTGAACGTTGCACATCATCATTTTCAGCTAAGACTAAGCGCTCAACGTATGAGCGGCGTGGTCCTAAGAACATGTGCTCGGTACGACATAGGCCAACACCTTCGGCACCCAATATTCGTGCACGTATTGCATCCTCTGGAGTATCGGCATTGGTATGAACTTTTAGACGTCGCTTGGCATCTGCATGCACCAGGATTCGATCAACTGCCTTTACAACTGGAGCGGCCTCATCGGAGCTTGCAGAGAGTCGCCCCTCTAAATAGGAAGTTACGGAGGAGGCAACAACTGGCACATCCCCTAGATATACAGCGCCCGTTGTGCCGTCAATGGAGATTAAATCACCCTCATACACAGTGATAGTCCCTGCTGTAAATAAATTAGCTCGCTCATCAACTGAGATTGAATCAGTTCCACAGACGGCGGTTTTGCCCATGCCGCGAGCTACAACTGCGGCGTGCGAAGTCTTGCCACCACGGCTAGTTAAAATTCCTTGAGAGGCGACCATGCCCACTAAATCATCGGGGCTAGTCTCGCGCCTAACTAAAATAACTTTCCTGCCAGATTTTGATAGATCAAAAGCGCGCTTTGAATCAAAGACGACCTCACCAACGGCGGCCCCGGGGGATGCTGGAATGCCACGCGCAATTTCATTTAACTGTCCGGATGTATCAAACTGAGGAAACATCAGCATTGCTAATTGATCACCAGATGTGCGAAGTAAAGCTTGATCCATCGTAATTTTACCTTCATCAACGAACTGAAGTGCGATGCGAAAAGCGGCCTCAGCAGTGCGCTTGCCGACGCGGGTCTGGAGAATCCAGAGCTTTCCACGCTCAATAGTGAACTCAATATCGCAGAGATCCTCATAATGGGCCTCTAATAACTCCATGACATCATCTAGCTCTTTGGCAACGCCTGGGGAAAGTTGGGCAAATTCAATCAAGGACATCGGGGTTCTAATACCAGCAACTACATCTTCGCCTTGAGCTTTCTGAAGGTAGTCACCGTATCGACCAACTTCACCTGTCGATGGATTACGTGTAAATGCAACGCCAGTGCCTGAATCATCACTTAAGTTACCAAAGACCATAGATTGAATATTTACCGCTGTTCCAAGATCTGAAGGAATTCGCTCACGGCGACGATACATCTGGGCGCGCTCGGAGTTCCAGGATCTAAAGACAGCCTCAACCGATCTAATGAGATGCTCACGCGGATCTGTTGGGAAATTCTCCCCGCTTGCCAGAGTAATAACCTTCTTAAAGCCATCACATAATAGTTTTAAGCTCTCCACATCCAAGAGCTGCATATTTCCTACACCAACGGATGATGCAATGCGCTCCTGAACTTTGTGAAATTCAGCTGGTTCAATATCGCAAACAATTTTTCCATACATCTCTATAAATCGGCGATACGAGTCCCAGGCAAAACGTGGATTTCCAGAGGTTTGCGCAAGAGACTCTGTTACTTCAGGGGTCATTCCAACGTTTAAAACCGTTTCCATCATTCCTGGCATTGAAAACTTTGCGCCAGATCTAACCGAGACCAGTAATGGATTATCAACTCCACCGAATTTTTTGCCTGTTTGGTTCTCAAGCTCCTTGAGTGCAGAATCTATTTCAGCGTTTAAACTCTCAGGAAATTTCCCCGACTGTAAATACTGACGACATGCATGGGTTGTAATTGTGAACCCTGGTGGAACTGGCAATCCGATGCGCACCATCTCAGCAAGGTTTGCACCTTTTCCACCAAGCAGATCTTTCTGTGACATGTCCCCAAAAGTGAAGGGGTGAATAAGTCGCTCACTCATAGAAGAACCTTCTCGCTCTTGGATTGCTAGAGTATAGGTGGCATGCTCTAGTACAAGTGGCCTTAAATCGCCTAGAATTCCAGCATATGAAAAAGGGGGATTAAGAGTGTCGAAAAACGTCAAGCGCCAGTTTCCAAAGTGGCGTGAGTTATCACCGCTACTTAAATTCACGCCCCCACAACTACCTAGCCGCAAGAAGCGTCTGTCAAAAGCCTTAACTATCTGGGATTTACGTGCAATTGCAAAGCGTCGAACACCCAAAGGCCCCTTTGATTACACCGATGGCGCCGCTGAATCAGAGGTTACTCTTGAGAGAGCTCGTAGAGCCTATTTAGATCTGGAGTTTCGCCCCAACATTCTGATCGATGTGAAAAACGTCTCCCTTGAGTGCGAAGTTCTCGGTGAGAAATTCGCAATGCCTATGGGAATGGCACCAACTGGCTTTACGCGCATGATGCACTCTGAAGGCGAAAATGCAGTTGCACGCGCGGCTCAAAAGTTTGGTATTCCATACACCCTATCCACCCTTGGTACAACAACGATTGAAGATGTTGTGAGTGCAGCACCTGATGGCACTAATTGGTTTCAGTTATATATGTGGAAAGATCGCGATGCAAGTATGCAGTTGGTCGAGCGTGCAAAGAAGGCTGGTGTTAGAAATTTACTTCTTACTGTTGACGTACCAGTGGCTGGTGCGCGCTATCGTGATACACGAAATGGCTTAACAGTTCCACCTTCACTATCTGCCAAAACTCTTATCGATGCTATTCCACGGCCTGAATGGTGGATGAACTTTCTCACTACACCGGCAATCTCTTTTGTTTCAATGCAGAGTTGGAATGGCACCGTTGCCGAACTTCTTGATTTTATGTTTGATCCAACGATGACCTTTGAAGATCTTAAATGGATTCGGAGCCAGTGGGATGGCAAGCTCACGGTAAAGGGCATTCAAACAGTTGAAGATGCCAAGAAATCAGCTGATTGCGGGGCCGATGCAATTATTTTATCTAATCACGGTGGTCGGCAGTTAGATCGTGCTCCTATACCTCTGCACTTGCTTGTAGATGTAAAGAAGGAGTTAAAGGAGAGTTTAGAGGTTCACTTAGATACTGGTATTTTGCATGGGACCGATGTTTTAGCAGCGATTGCTCTCGGTGCTGATTTCACCTACATCGGCCGCGCCTATCTCTATGGGCTTATGGCTGGAGGGCAAGAGGGTGTCGAGCGGGCACTTACTATTTTGCGCACAGAGATGGTGCGTGGGATGAAACTTCTAGGCGTTAATGCCATAGAAGAGTTAGAGCCAAAACATGTTCGTTTGCTACCTACGCATGCGGGTCTCGGAAAACTACCTGGAGGTAAGTAGATGAGAATCGCACGAATTGGCACACTCGGAAATGAAAGACCTGTTGTTATCGAGGGCGATGAAGCAATCTTCGTCGATACTCTTATTAAAGATTGGACACGTGAAGAGTTAGAAAATGGTGCCCTCGAGCGAGTGAAGAAGGCCGATCTCTCAACTTTGCCTCGCACCTCAGTCAAGGACCATCGTCTTGGCTCTCCAATTCACCGGCCAACAAAAGTTATCTGTGTTGGCTTAAATTACTTAAAACATATCGCCGAGACCAATGCAGATACTCCTAAGGAGCCCATCATCTTTATGAAGGCACCAGATTGCGTGGTAGGCCCAGATGATGACATTGTTATTCCACCCGGAAGTACTGCAACAGATTATGAAGTAGAGCTTGCAATTGTGATTGGTAAGCGGGCGCTATATCTAGAAAAACCTGAGCAGTCCCCTGATTACATCCTGGGATACACAATTAGCCAAGATATTAGTGAGCGCCATTGGCAGATTGAACGATCGGGTCAATGGGTCAAGGGAAAGTCATTCCCAACTTTTAATCCAATAGGACCATCCATTGTTACTGGAGATTCAATCAATCCTCATAACTTACGCCTATGGTGTGAGGTCGATGGTGTTATGAAACAGGATTCAAATACAGATGATCTTCTCTTTGGTATAAATCACATCGTTTGGTATATCAGCCAATTCATGGAGCTTTTTCCTGGCGACATCATTAACACTGGTACCCCATTTGGCGTTGGCCTTGGCTTTAAGCCACCTGTTTATCTACATGGAGGCCAGGTTGTTCGCACCGGAATTGAAGGTATTGGTGAAATCGAATCACAAGTAGTTGATTTTAGAAAATAGCCTTACCCCAACTTCTTAGCAATGAATGGAGTAGAAATATGAGCGGAGATTTTAAGGGGCTCACTGCAGTTGTAAGCGGGGCCGGTTCCGGAATTGGCTTAGCCGTTGCCCGCTCCCTTGATGCCCAAGGTGCCAGAGTCTTTGGCCTGGACCTCAATGAAGGCGATATGTCAGAGGTTGCTACATGGATTGCCTGCGATGTGGGAGATAGCGCAGATGTAATCGCTGCATTTAAGCGCATTGGCACAGAGACTGACACGATAGATGTCCTAGTAAATAATGCAGGAATCGGTGCAATTGGAACAGTTGAAGATGCAACCGATGAAGAGTGGATGCGAGTTCTAAATATCAACGTTATCGGTATCAGTAGAGTTTCAAAAGCGGCTATGCCATTTCTTCGAAAGAGCTCATCGGCCTCAATTGTAAATACCTGCTCAATAGCTGCCACGGTAGGACTTCCTAATCGAGCGATCTATTCTGCGAGCAAAGGTGCCGTTATGTCGCTTACTTTAGCTATGGCCGCCGATACAGTGAAGGAAAAGATTCGAGTGAACTGCGTTAACCCTGGCACGGCAGATACACCATGGATTGGACGATTACTTGCAAAGGCAGCTGATCCAATTGCAGAGCGAGAGAGGCTTCAAGCTCGACAGCCAATCGGGCGTTTAGTATCACCCGAGGAAGTTGCAAGTGCAATCATCTACTTAGCCAACCCCGCTCAGGAGTCAACTACTGGAACGGTTCTGGCCGTTGATGGCGGCATGAATGGACTTCGACTTCCTCATTAAGAGCTATCTCACTACATTCGGAAAAAGGATTTAATCTCTCTAACGAAGCGGGCCTGCAACAATATTTTCTAGTGGCTGACCCGTTGCAAAGCGCTTGAGTTGGCTCTCAATAAGTGCTCTCACCCGCGGATTAAATGCAGTTGAGTCACCACCGACATGTGGCGTAATGATTATGTTTGGCGCACTCCATAATGGGTGGCTCTTTGGTAATGGCTCTGGATCGGTAACATCTAAACCAGCGGTGATATGACCACGATTTAGCGCATCTACTAAAGCCTCTGTATCGACAATGCCTCCCCGAGCTACATTGACAAAGGTTGCACCCGGTTTCATCGCATCTATTCTCGCCCGATTCATCAAGTGATGGGACTGACTCGTTAGAGGAAGAATTAAGATGAGAACATCTAAGGTTGGTAGCAGTTGATCAAAGTCAGCCATTGTCTTAGTGGAATTACTCCCACTTCGACTAAAGCCAATGACCTCAACGTTAAAGACCTCTAACTGCCGGGCGATCAATGAGCCAATACTTCCCATCCCAACAATTCCAACACGCGAATCAGCTAGGGCGCTACGGCGCTCATGAATCCATTCGCCCTTGACTTGATTGGCCATGAAAGTTGCAAATCCACGTCTAGCGCTAATTGCCAATCCAATTGCTAACTCGGCAGTCGATGCATCGTGGACGCCTTGAGCATTACATAAAGTAACCCCAGGTGGAAGAATCTCAAGGAGATCATCTACGCCGGCATTTGGACTTTGAATAACTTCAAGAGAGGACATCTGTGAAATGGGCTCTAGGGCTCGAGCCCCTGCCATATAAGGGGGAACATAAAATTGAATTGATGCCAGAATCTCCGCTTCAGGAAAGGCTCCACGTATAGGCAATGCTTCCAGTGATTCTGGAATCGCTAATTCAGAGAATTCACACCAGATCTTTGGCGCACTCATAACGTTGGAGTCCACATGATTGAAAATCCTATAGGAGATAAGTTAGTTGTACGCCGGCCTCAAAGAGGTATTTCTCTGTATTACTCATCGCCAACGCAGAACTTCCAGCTATCGCAGATAGCGATACTCCACCAACTGATTGTGATGGAAAATCTCCTTCAAGAGAGCCAACGCAGTAAGCGATAGGCACATGGGCTGAAGCGGCCAGTTGACTTATATGACCAACAACTTTGCCTTGAAAAGATTGAAAATCTAAACGACCTTCACCCGTTATAACCAAATCTGCACTATTTAGTACCGCATCGATTCCACATAGCTCTGCAATCTTTGTTGCACCCTTTTCAATCCTGGCACCCCATAGCGCACAAAGTCCAAAGGCACTTCCCCCTGCTGCCCCGCTGCCAGGTGTATCTGAGGTGCCTGTAAGGAATGCAAAGTGTTGCAGTGCGTTTTCAAGTTTAAGTACCTGGTCCTTCGTTGCACCCTTTTGTGGAGAGTAGATTGCCGCTGCGCCATTGGCTCCAAGGAGTGGAGAGTTCACATCCACAAGCAATACAACTCCATCTTTTGGCGGCGGAATCGCCTCTGTAGTTGAAATACTTTCAATTGCTAAAAGATTTTCGCCGCCAAAACCTATAGAAACTCCCTGTGCATTTAAAAACCTTATCCCCAGCGCCATTAACGCTCCAACGCCGGCATCAGTGCTCGCCGATCCACCGAGTGCGCAATAAATCCTTTCAACACGGGGATCTTGCGCCGCCATTGCCAATACTTGACCAAAGGCGAAAGTGTGCGCCCCCATTGGATCTAAAGTTGGTAGAAGGGTTAATCCTGAAGTTTGAGCCAGCTCAACGAGGGCAGTTGATCCATCTAGTAATAGCCAATACGCATCTGGTGAAACTGAAGGGCAGTAAATCCGTTGAGAGAGTGGCCGTGCGTATTCAACAGCAAGCAAGGTTCCTTCTCCACCATCGGCAAAGGGAATCTGAATCACCTCATCATCAGGACGACGAGATTTCCATCCTTGTGCAATTGCACGCGCTACATCAATACTCGTTGCACTCCCCTTAAAAGAGTCAGGTGCAATGAGTATTCGACTCATTAAAGCGCCATTAAATCCATAAACTCATTAACAGGAGTTGCGATAAGGCGCTCATAATCCAATGACAGACTAAGGATTTTCTCCTGCCTTGGCTTATCGAATATGCGGGCAAGATTTACCTTATACTTTTCAATTAAAAGTGGAATTCCAGCGGTACGGCGGCGAGCGTGGCCGATTGGATATTCAACAACTTCTTCGCCTAAAACACTTCCATCAGTGAACTCAACTGTTAGTGCATTAGCGATAGAGCGCTTAGCGGGATCGTGATAATCGGCAGTGAAAGTCGAGTCTTCAACGCAGATAATTTTTTCACGAAGAGCATCGATACGTGAGTCCGATGCGATGTTATCTTCATAATCGCGGGCAGTTAAGCGCCCAAAGATGAGTGGGACTGCAACCATGTACTGAATACAGTGGTCTCGATCGGCTGGATTATTGAGTGGGCCCTTCTTATCGATAATTCGAATACAGGCCTCGTGGGTACGAATAGTAACTTTCTTAATATCGGCCTGAGTTTTTCCAGATGCCAGCATCGCCGTATGCAAAGTCATAGCTGCCTCAACTGCAGTCTGTGAATGAAACTCTGCCGGAAATGAGATTTTAAAGAGGATATTTTCCATGACGTATGTGCCATAAGGGCGTTGGAACTTAAAGGCATTACCTTTAAATGAGACATCGTAGAAGCCCCATATTTTTGCAGTGAGCGCTGATGGGTAACCCATCTCGCCAGTCTTAGCCATTAACGCAAGGCGAACTGCGCGCGATGTTGCATCACCTGCCGCCCATGATTTGCGAGAGCCTGCATTTGGAAAATGACGGTAGGTGCGAAGTGATTGTCCATCTACCCAGGCAAGGGACACGGCCGCCAAAATCTGATCACGAGTTAAGCCCATCATCTGTGCAACAACTGCCGTTGATGCCACTTTAACTAAAATAACATGGTCTAAACCGACCTTATTAAATGAGTTCTCAAGTGCGATACAGCCCTGGATCTCATGGGCTTTAATCATGGCAGTTAGAACATCTTTGATAGTAAATTTCTTGTCCGTTGTACGTGATAGCCAGTCAGCCGTTGCAAGAATTGCACCTAAGTTATCGGATGGATGTCCCCATTCAGCGGCCAACCACGTGTCATTAAAATCTAACCAACGAATCATTGCGCCAATATTGAAGGCGCTCTGTACTGGATCTAAAACATAGTTGGTACCAGGTACTTTAACGCCATTTTCTAAGTTGGCACCTTTAACAACTGGGCCCATTAACTTTGTGCAGGCCTCGTATTCAAGTGCCTCCAAGCCACAACCCAAGGTATCCATGAAGCAGTTCCAGGCAGTCTCATATGCCACTGGAGACTTAATTTCATAGTTTTCTACATAGTCAACTATGTCGATAATCTCTTGATCATATGGTTGGTTGGATTTCGTGATGTTGCTTGACATTAAGATCGCACCTATCGCTTTTCTATTGGTTGGAAGGTTAAATCCTCAGGACCGGTGTAGTTAGCACTTGGACGGATAATCTTGTTATCAATGCGTTGTTCGATTACATGTGCTGCCCAACCAGTTGTTCGGGCAATAACAAATATAGGTGTGAAAAACGCCGTTGGAATCTTCATCTGGTTATAGGAAACGGCTGAGAACCAGTCAAGATTAGGGAACATATTCTTTGCATCCCACATTACTGATTCAATTCGCTCGGCAATTTTGTATAGATCGGTATTGCCATTTACTTCTGAAAGCTCCAACGAGATTGTCTTAATAATCGCATTACGTGGATCAGAGACGGTATACACAGGGTGGCCAAAACCTATGACAACTTCTTTCACTGCTATCCGAGCACGGATATCAGCCTCTGCTTGATCCGGAGTTGAATATCGCTCTTGAATCTCAAGGGCAACTTCGTTAGCCCCTCCATGTTTGGGTCCGCGCAACGCACCGATGGCACCCGTGATTGCTGAGTACATATCCGAGCCAGTACCTGCAATAACGCGGCCGGTAAAGGTTGAGGCGTTAAATTCATGCTCGGCATACAAAATCAATGAGGCGTGCATGGAGTTGACCCAGAGTTCGCTTTGAGGGGCGCCATGTAGAAGATGCAAGAAGTGTCCACCAATTGAATCATCATCGGTTTCAACGCTGATGCGTTTGCCTGAGTGAGCAAAGTGGTACCAGTACAAAAGAACTGAGTTCAAACATGCGATTAACTTGTCGGCAATCTCTTTTGCACCCTCTTCAGAGTGTGCGCCACCTTCAGGCGTTAGGCAGCCAAGGGCAGAAACGCCTGTGCGCATAACATCCATTGGATGAGCAGTTGCTGGAATCTGCTCGAGAATCGCTTTGACCGCATCAGGTATGCCGCGAAGGCCCTTGAGCTTAGTTTTATAGGCGCTGAGCTGGCTTTGAGTAGGTAATGCTCCATGAATTAATAGATATGCGACCTCTTCGAACTCACAGTGGGCAGCTAAATCGGCGATGTCATAGCCGCGATAGTGAAGATCGTTTCCGCTTTTTCCCACACTGCAGAGGGCGGTATTGCCTGCTGGGACTCCAGAGAGGGCTACTGATTTCTTAGGCTTAAATTCCACCATTTAATTCTTCTCCAGATACTTATCGAGGGCTTTTTCATACTCATAATAATTAATTCGCTCATAGAGCTCTTCACGCGTCTGCATAGTGTCAATTACTTTGGCCTGTGTGCCCTCTTTGCGAATTGTTTCATAGACATTTTCAGCTGCCTTATTCATGGCACGAAATGCAGAGAGTGGATACAAGATCATCGAGACGCCATTGGCACCAAGCTCATCACGAGTAAAAAGCGGGGTTAAACCAAACTCAGTGATGTTAGCAAGAATCGGTTTTGATACTGCCTTTGAAAACTTCTCATACTCCTCAAGAGTGCGAATTGCCTCAGGGAAAATCAAATCAGCACCTGCTGCGATGTATGCCTGAACGCGCTCGATCGCCGCATCAACACCTTCGATGGCGATAGAATCGGTGCGCGCCATAATTGAGAAATTATAATCAGTTCGTGCATCAACTGCGGCCTTAATGCGATCGACCATCTCTGAAGTACTAACTACCTCCTTATTGGGGCGATGCCCGCAGCGCTTTGCGCCAACCTGGTCTTCAATGTGCATCGCGGCAGCACCTGCCTTAATCAAATCTTTAACTGTGCGCGCAATATTAAAAGCCGAGCTCCCAAAGCCAGTATCGGCATCTACCAAAAGCGGTGTATCGCAGATGTTCGTAATACGTCGAACATCGGTGAGAACATCCTCTAAAGTTGTAATGCCTAGATCTGGAACACCCATGGAGCCTGCTGCAACTCCCCCGCCCGATAAGTAAATAGCGCGGTATCCAGCACGCTTTGCAAGCAGGGCGTGATTGGCGTTGATAGTCCCAATAATTTGGAGTGGGGACTCCTCAGCTAAGGCCTTTTTGAAGGCAGCACCTGGACTAATTGAGCTCACCTGATGAGTCTATCTAGGCGCTCTTCAAACGCAAAAGTTCAAGGGCTGCGATGGCGCTGTCATATCCCTTGTCCTCTTTACTTCCAGCAATGCCTGAGCGCGCAATGGCTTGATCTAGATCATTACACATTAATACGCCGAAACCAATTGGTTTTCCATATTTGAGAGAGACATCAATAACCCCTTGAGTCACGCCTTGACAGACATAATCAAAGTGAGGTGTTTCACCTTGAAGGACCAAGCCAACAGCAACTACTGCATCAAAGCCTTTTTCAAATGCATATTGGGCTGCAAGTGGAATCTCAAAGGAGCCAGGGACAAACTCAACTTCAAGAGTTGCCACCTGTGCCTCTTTCAGTGCCCGCTGTGCGCCAGCGATTAAATCTTTACAAATATCTAGATGCCATGATGAGGAGATAATCATAACCTTTGCTTGCGGCAGTTTTTTTATCTCTATCTGTGGAACTTGACCTGCCATTTACTTGCCCCCTCGTGTGTGACCAAGTTTTTCTTCCTTGGTCGCTAGATACTTCTCATTAAATTTATTACTAACAATTACTAGCGGTCTTTGTGTGACAGTGATACCGGAATTCTTAAGTGCTGCAACTTTGTTGGGGTTATTGGTAAGTAACTGCACATGAGAAATCTGTAGTGCTTGCACAATAGCAATTGCATCAGACCAGTCACGTGCATCGATTTCATGGCCCAAATGTAGGTTGGCATCGATGGTGTCCATGCCCTGATCTTGTAGTTGATAGGCCTTAATCTTTTCTGTGAGCCCAATACCGCGACCTTCGTGATCACGTAGATAGATGATGTAGCCATAGCCATGATTTTGAATCAGATTAATCGCCTGCTCTAACTGCTCACCACAATCACAGCGCAGAGAATGAAGAATGTCGCCTGTAAAGCACTCGCTATGAATACGCACCATTGGCTGATTACCTGAATCACCATATGCGATAACAGCGTGTTCGCGCTGTCCTGGCCCTGGAAATGTTGCGATTTTCCAGTTACCAGTTCGCAAAGGCAGCTCTGCCCAGGCAAACTCAAACTCTGCTTGAAAATTACTCATTACTTGTCTCCCTTGTCCAATAAACGTTCTACGTATTTAGCAAGGACATCTACCTCGACATTGATTAAATCACCGGGGCGCAATGTTGAGAGATTGGTGTTCTCAAGGGTTTCAGGGATCAACCACACAGTAAGAACATTATTTGCATCATTTATTTCACCGACCGTTAAAGAAATACCATCTAGGCAAATCGAACCCTGGTTAACAATGTACTTACTTAAGTGCCCAGGCACGGCGATATCAAACTTGGCCCACTTATCCCCCGGAGTTAGTGAAACAACTGTGGCAACACCATCGACATGGCCCTGCACCATATGACCACCCATGCGGGCATTTAACTGGGCTGCAAGTTCAAGGTTAACTGGACTTCCAACGATGATTTGAGACAAAGATGTGAGTGAGAGCGTTTGAACCATTACATCGGCGCTAAAGGTTGTGCTAGATATGGAGGTAGCGGTTAAACAGACACCGTTTACTGCAACAGAACCACCAACTGCAATCTCTGCAATCAGTCCAGGTGCATTAATTGTAAAAACGGCCGATGTCTCGTTTTTTTCAATACTGGTAATTGAACCTAGTTCAGTAATGAGTCCTGTAAACATCACTCACCGTTTCTTATGCGGTAGACCGATTTAACATCGCCATCTAGAACTTCGGTACTCATGTGATCAAGGCGCATTTGATTACTAATCGTTGAGGGGTGATCGAAGGTAAAAAACCCCTTGCCTGAGCCCAGCAACGATGGTGCTTGATACATCACTAGTTCATCCATTAAACAGTGATCCAGCATGGCACTAGCCAATGTTGGCCCAGCTTCAACAAAGACATGATTGATGCCTAAATCATTGAGTTTTTCTACCAAGACATCTAGATCTTTTGTTTTGACCACAACAGTTTCTGCAGCATCATCAAAAATATGTGAATCCTTTGGTAGCTCTTGCTCCCCGCAAATTACGCGAATTGGGTTGCCCGCATATCCATTAAAATCTCCATGGGGAATTAAATGTGGATTATCAGCAATAACAGTATTGGTACCGACTAAAATCGCATCTGCTGCCCGGCGCAATACCTGCACATCGGCCCGAGATCTTTCATTAGTAATCCATTTGGATGTGCCATCAGTTGCCGCCACCTTTGCATCCAAAGTTGTCGCAACCTTCCAGGTGAAATATGGTCGCCCTTTTTTAATCTTCATCAGCCAGGCACGGTTTGAAAAGGCAGCCTCAATTTCAAGGACTCCTGCAATAACAGTGATACCTGCTGCCTGCAAAGCAGCGGCGCCACCTGCGGCCTTTGCATTGGGGTCAGCCACGGCGAAAACAACAGTTGTAATACCTGCATCAATGATTGCCTGCACACATGCTCCAGTGCTGCCTGTGTGATTGCATGGCTCAAGCGTCACAATAATTGTTGCGCCAGCTACCTTGTTTCCTGCAGCCTTTATTGCAACTACTTCTGCGTGATCGCTACTTTTGCGCCGATCATGAAAACCTTCACCGACCACTGCCCCCGTTGAATCAATGATGAGGGCGCCAACAATTGGATTGGGGGCGGTTTTACCAAGTCCTTTTTCGGCAAGGGCAATGGCACGTTGCATTGCAACTGTGTAATCCATAACCATTTTTATTTCCCCTGCCCCCGACTCTAGAAACGAGTATCCGGGGCTGCACGCAAGAGGGTGCACAAAAGAAAAGCAGGAATGACCCTACTTTTGTTGGCTTCCTCTCATCCGGACTTTAACCGTCGGTCTCAGAGTTTCACTGAGTCAACCGATACCTGGCTGGCATCGGGTCGCGGACTATAACCGCCGGTTCGAAATTACATCGACCCCGGAAACAACGTGCTTAGTCTAGCCCTTAATAAGGCCTGGGCGATACATGTAAAAAGCCCCACCGAGTCATCAACTGAGCCCCAGAAGTTCAACACTTCACTCCACTCCTTATCACTTTAGGCGCGGCAACTGCAGTTGATGTGGTGCCAGAAACCCTGATAGATGGCTACTTCATGGGCCTTAGCAAACGCAGCATTCTCGTAGATTAATCAAATATTGAACGCTATAAAACCTTTGAAATCCTAGGAATTAGAGTACGTCTTCATGGTTATGTATCAAAAACCAACCATTAGGGAATTTCTTCCAAACCGCGGTGTTTCTAATTACTCTAGTAGTTCTATTGTCTGAATAGTTGGTGTCGACGTAGTGACGGCAAATTGCAAAACCATCATAGATATCAATCACCGGTGAATGGGGGACGATCGAAGTTACCTTTGGGCCAGTTCCAGCAGCTGGACGTCGTGCCCGAGCTTCGTTCAGACCCTTCAATCCTAAGCAAAGGGGTACTTCGCCGGAGTCCCAAAAAGTCGCATCTTCATGCAGAAACTGGTCAATCTTAGGTCTGTTTCCTTCCATGAACCCGGTAAGCATTTCATTAACGGCAGCCCAAATGTACTTCTTAACTTCTTCCATATCTCTACTCCTTCGTCTGATTCTTAAAACTCCCAAATGGGGAATTTAGTAATTTTCTGTTCTAGTTAATAAGGCCAATCTTTTCTCGGCTTTGCCTGTTTATACTGGTTTGGCCATTCGATATCAATACCTAATTCGTGTGCGGCTTGAAACGCCCAATGAGGGTTACGCAGCATTTCCCGACCTAAAAGAATCGCATCTGCCTGTTCACTTGCCACAATTGCATTAGCAAGCAACGGATCAGTGATCAGGCCCACTGCACCGGTTAGAATTCCTGCGCTACTTTTGATTTTTTCAGCGAATTGCACTTGATAATGTGGTCCGACTTGATATTTAACATCAGGAACTACGCCTCCTGTAGAACAATCAATTAGGTCGACTCCAATAACTTTGAGCAGCTTGGCAAGCTCAATGCTGTCTTGCACTGTCCATCCCTCTTCGACCCAATCGGAAGTAGAAAGTCGGACAAACAATGGTTTATCAAGGGGCCATACCTCTCTAATGGCTTTTGTTACTTCCGAGAGGAAGCGCACACGGTTCAAAAACTCTCCACCATACTCGTCAATACGTTTATTTCCTATCGGCGAAAGAAATGAATGAATTAAGTATCCATGTGCTCCGTGAATCTCAACAACGTCAAAACCAGCTCTTAAGGAACGTTCTGCGGCTGATTTATAATCCTGAATAATTATTTCAATATCTGCTTTTGATAATTCAATAGGAATATTCAACTCGCCAAAGCGCAATGGGCTTGGTGCGAATATTTCCCAGCCCCCAGTATCAATTGATACGGGCCGATGCCCCTCCCAAGGCGTTGTTGCTGAACCTTTTCTTCCTGCATGCCACAATTGAATAGCAGATTTCGCACCTTGCTCATGAATAAAACTTACGATGCGCGTCCAACTTGCAACCTGTTCTTCGTTCCAGATACCTGTATCCACTGCAGTGGAACGAGCTGAGGGAGATATCGCAGTGGCTTCTGTAAAAATTAGTCCTGCGCCTCCCATCGCAAATTGCGCAAGATGCGCGAAGTGCCAATCATTAGGTAAACCATTTTTAGCAGAGTATTGACACATAGGTGAAACCCAAATTCGATTCTTGATTGTTAAAGAACGTATAACTAAAGGATCAAAGAGGGACATCATCTGACGACGATATAGCACCGTCATAGAATTATGCAGGAAATAATATTGAGTAAGCCAATAGGTTTCATTCCTAATTAGTACTTCATGGTAGTTGTACGTACGAGCGACAATAAATGTGCGCACGCCGTACTTTTCCTGATAAAAATTTGACACACCTACGAACCGATTACTTAAGGGTATGTGAGGGTAAGAGGACAAGATTAGATGAAGTTTCGCAAAAAGTGCGGTGGACGTACTTGTTGACTCTAAAATCTATAGGTAGAAAATTGTTAATCCTTGACTTCGAAGTTTTTGGCAATATATTTACAACCTAACTAGCTTTTTAAAAGGAAACCTCATGAAAGTTCGTATCGGTGTAGATATCGGCGGAACTTTTACAGATGCAATTTCAATTACTGAAAATGGAGAAATTTCGACTGCCAAAGCTCTGACAACTCCAGGAAAACTAGCCGATGGCGTCTTATCTGCGATCGAAGGACTTGGTATAGATATTTCGTCAGTAGATTATTTTGTGCACGGGACAACCGCGGGATTGAATGCATTCTTGGAAAAACGGGGCGCTCGTGTAGCTCTTATTACCACCCGTGGCTTTCGAGATGTATACGAAATTGGTCGCGCAAATCGTCCTGATATGTACAACCTCAAATACAAGTCTACGAAACCTCTTATTGATCGGCGACACAGATTCGAAGTAACAGAGCGATTGGCTGCTGACGGTACGGTCATTACTCCCTTGAAACTCTCCGAAATTAAAGAATTGATTCCGCATTTAAGAGCGAACTACGATGCAATTGCAATTGTATTACTTCACTCATATAAGAACCCTATTCACGAAGAGAAGATTGCAGAATTATTGATTTCAGAATTGCCAGAGTTATCGGTGGTCACCTCTTCCATCGTCGCACCGGAATGGCGGGAGTATGAAAGAACTAGCACAACTGCAATTTCTGCTTATATCGCTCCAATTATTAATGAGTACCTCCAAGAATTAGGTATGCGGTTGAAGGAAAAAGGCTTGTCTCCAGAACTAAAGGTGATGCAGTCAAATGGTGGAGTGATGAGCGCTCGTACGGCACGTTCTAAACCCGTCCAAACATTGTTGTCAGGGCCTGTTGGCGGAACAATTGCCGGAGTAGAAATAGGCAAAATTCTAAATCATGATCGATTGATTTGCGTGGACATGGGTGGAACTTCTTTTGATGTGAGCCTTGTTGTTAAACAAAAAGCAGACATTGAGGCACAAGCTACGATGGAGGGTCACCCTCTGCTTTCGCCTTCAGTCAGCATGCACACGATAGGTGCTGGTGGCGGCAGCATCGCCTTCGTATCAGTGGGTGCACTCAGAGTGGGTCCCCGTTCGGCCGGTGCTTTCCCAGGTCCAGCATGTTATGCACGAGGAGGATCCGAACCAACGGTTACTGACGCGAATTTAATTCTCGGCAGACTACCTCACACGTCAAAACTTGCAGGAAATATGAATCTCAATCTCGCATTAGCTAAATCAGCCATGGATTTAGTTGGCCAATCGCTCAATCTTTCAACAGAGGAAACAGCCTCGGGAATAGTCGCAATTATTAACGCTGCGATGGCAAATGCGATAAGAGAGATTACCGTATCTCGAGGAATCGACCCGCGTGAATATTCGCTTGTGGCTTATGGTGGCGCTGGCCCTCTCCATGCTGTGGCAATAGCGGAAGAGCTAGAACTCAGTTCGGTGATTGTTCCCGCTAATCCGGGAGTTCTTTCTGCGTGGGGAATGCTCCAAGCGGATTCACGACATGACCTAGTAATGAATTTTTACTCACAGCTACGTTCAATTAATAAGGATAAATTTCAAGAAGGTTTGAAGAAATTAGAGTCTGAGGCTCGAGCGATACTAGTTAAAGAAGGTATACCAGAGCAAGATATGCAGATTCAACCAGCAGCTGACCTTCGTTATGTAGGACAGGAGTACACCGTCACGGTTGAATGGGCGTCAGGCTTTACAACAAATCAAATCTTGGATTCTTTAACTGAACGGTTCGAATCTGAGCACTTAGTCCGCTACGGTCATAACAATCCGGGTGAAGATATAGAGCTAGTGAATATCAGATTAAGTGGAATCGGTCTAGCAAGGAAGTCAAAAATCTCTGATGAACATTCCACACTCGTTCCAGCAGGTCAGGGTGGAACTCAAAGAACATTCTTCAACGGTAGTTGGTTTGAATCAAATATTTATTGGAGAGATGAACTAGAAATTGGCTCCAAAACATTAGGACCCGCGACCGTTCTTGAAAATGACTGTACGACCACTATCCCACCAGGATGGCACGCAAAGATGGTTCCTGGCAGACACATGATTCTGGAAAGGAATTAGCATGGCTCTGGATCCAGTAACTGTTGAGGTTATTAGAAATGCTTTTGACTCAATTGGCTCACAAATGAACAACAATCTTGCGCGTTCTGCATACACGCCAATAATTTATGAAATGAAAGACTGCTCAGTCGGGCTTTTTGACAACCGTGGATGCCTCTTGGGTCAAGCACCAGGCTTACCAATCTTCTTAGGAGCCCTAGAAGCGGCTATTTTCGCGACTACCGATCATTTCGGCGGCTGGGATATATATAAGCCAGGTGACGTATATGCAATTAACGATAGTTACCTCGTTGGCAGCCACCTTAACGATGTCACAATATTTTCACCAATTTTCTTTGGTGGAAAGCTAGTTGGTTTTGGCGCAACAAAAGCTCACTGGCTCGATATAGGTTCAAAAGATCCTGGTCAATCGATGGATTCAACTTCAATTTATCAAGAAGGTTACCGAATAGGACCAGTGCATTTGTATAAGGAAGGTATCCCTCAGAATGCAATTCTTGAATTCTTAATGAGAAACAGCCGTCTCCCCAGATCAGTTTGGGGAGATATGCATGCCCAAATCGCAGCCTGCAGGACTGGAGAAATTAGACTTCAAGCCTTATATGAAAAATTTGGTGAATCTGTAATTCTTGAAGCGACACAAAGAATATGGCAACAATGCGAGCTCCTCGATAGCCAGGAAGTTAGCAAGATTCCTGATGGGGTTTATTCGGCCGAGGGCGCTTTGGATTCTGATCGCCCCGGAGGAAAT
Organism: Actinomycetota bacterium; assembly: GCA_009699645.1. Next base: position 42,526 of record WLNU01000001.1, read on the forward strand.
CCCGTTCCAGTTAAAGTTAAGGTGACTATCTCTGGAGACAAAATGGAGCTAGACCTTCGTGGCTCATCTGGACAAACTCCCGGCTCTGTTAATTGTGGTGTCGCGCAAACAATTTCCGCAGCAAAGCTGGCATTTAAATTTCTAGTAAATCCTGAGATACCAGCTACAGGTGGCACCTTTAGGAATTTGGAGGTTTTGACTGACAAAGGCTCGGTTTTCCACGCTCAGGAGCCCGCTGCATGTCAATTTTATTACCCCCATCTTGGTCTCATGATTGACCTGTTCATCAAAGCCCTCTCAACTGGCTTGCCACATCTGGTAGTTGCGGGTCAACCATCAGATGCCATGAATATTCTCTTTGTTGGCACATCCCCAACCAATGGAAAACTATTTTTTACCGGCGAAGCAAGTGGGGTTGGTTGGGGTGCCTACATAGATGGGGATGGAAACAATGCACAGATCAATTATGGAGGCGGGGACTTAAAGAATTATCCCATTGAAGTATATGAAAATCGCTACCCAATCAGGATTCACCAATATGCCTTAAGGGTTAACTCCAGTGGTCGCGGAGAGTTTCGGGGAGGCCTTGGAATTGTCCGAGAATATGAAGTCCTGGTTGAAGACGCGACGGTTTCTCTATGGTTTGAACGTACTCAAACTTTAGCGTGGGGACTTTTCGGCGGTGAGGCCGCTCTACCTGCAAAAATCACTGTTAACCGCGGCAACGAAGAACTCTTTGTTCTTAAGGCCAATCGTCTACCACTCACTCAAGGTTCTCGAGTTCTCGTACAGACTGGAGGTGGTGGTGGGTACGGCCCTGTCAATCTAAGACGTTCTGAACTTATTGAGGATGACTTACTTGATGGATATACAACTCTAGAGTTTTACAATTCAAAACAACCCTAATTAATAAACTAATAGAAAGGTCACAAATGAAACAAGTTCTTAGTAAAATAGGAATACTTAGTGTTGCAGGACTTTTGGCTGCACTGGTGCCGTCAGCGCATGCTGCTCCTATCACCGCTACCTATTCAAACATTGCACAGACTGCCACCCTAGATCCAGCGATTGCATTTAGCTCCGATGGATTCGTCTACGTTCGAAATGTCTATGAAGGCCTTCTTGAATACAAACCAGGCACAATGACTCTGCAAGGCGTCCTTGCGACAGACTGGAAATCTTCGGCTGATGGTCTCTCATTCACATTCAATATCCGTCAAGGAGTAAAATTCCATGACGGATCAACCGTAGATGCGCAAGCAATTGTAACTGGACTAAAGAGAATCCAGGCAGTAAATCAAGGCCCAGCATCAATGATGACTAAGGTTGACACTATTAAGGCGGCCACATCATCTCAGGTAGTCATAACGCTAAAAGCAAAGGATTTCACTTTCCTAGGTAAGTTACCAAAGTTACCAATTGTTAGTGCAGCTGCAATTGAAGCTCACAAGACTGCTGCCGATCCTTGGGCAAAGACTTGGTTTGCCTCCAATGAAGCCGGTTCTGGCCCTTACACTTTGACCACATTTCAAAGAAACCAATCGATAACTCTAGGCAAGAATTCCACTTACTGGCGCACTTTCGATGCTGATACTCCAACAATAGTTGTCATAAGAGTCGATCCAGATATCACGACTGCTATGCAATTATTAAGTGCTGGGCAGGTAGATTTCATGGGCGCAGTTGGGCCTGATGATTCTGTTGCGGCATCCAAAGATAAGAACTTGCAGGTAATAGTCTCGCCTTCTTATTTCATTCAATTTATGCCAATGAATGTCACGCGCGGCCCTCTTAAAGACGTCAGAGTTAGACGAGCTATCAGTCTCGCCTTTGATTACAAAGGAATGATTGACTTCTACAAGGGCTACGCTCAAGCAGCTACAGGACCACTTCCTGTTGCATATAGCCCAGCTCTTGCGAACAAGCCAAAGTTTGAAAAAAATATCATAAGAGCTAAAAGACTTCTGAAGGACGCCGGATATGAAAATGGCTTTACTCTAACTTACTTGGGTCTGAAGGGACTTTCGTATGAAGAATTTGCCGGCACCTTGCTCCAGGCAAGCCTCAAAGAGGTAGGAATTACTGTGAAGCAGACTTTGGTACCTTGGCCTCAAATGGCCGCGGCTTATTCAAACCAAGACACGGCATATGATATTTCTTTCTTGAATATGTCGGCATTCACAGATGATGCTGGAGACTTCCTTGGTAAGTCATACCACAGTAAATCATCAGGTAATAATGGAGGATACAACTGGTCGTTCTTTAACAACCCAACTATCGACAAAAAAATAGATGACCTAGCACTTATCAAAGATGATGCCAAAAGATTGAAGTCAACGCTTCTGGCAAGCACTGCGATTAAGGATCTATATCTAGCGATTTATGTAGCAGAGCCACAGCTTGCCCAACCAGTTCGTAAGGGATGGACAGGCTTCTACGATGCTTTGGATGCAAATTACTCGATTAGATTCTTCTATACACACAAGGTTGGTTAATTTCAAAGACTAGATGCACCACTGTAGTGAGCCGAACCTGGCTCACTACAGTGCTTCTATCTGCCAGGGAGTTAGAAAACTGAGAAAATTTCTGAGCCGTTTTTCGTGGATGTTGCTCGTTGTATGGGCATCTCTAACTTTAACTTTCATACTTTCACGAGTAATTCCAGCCGACCCTGCTCGATTGGCAGCTGGATTGGAAGCTGGACCAGAACAGGTTCTAGAAGTAAAAAGGGCCCTGGGGCTTGATAAACCATTAATTATTCAATACCTCACTTATCTCAAAAACATTTCACATTTGAACTTAGGTGACTCAATTCAAACAAGACAGCCAGTTTTAAAGGATATTGTTCAATATCTACCGGTAACTCTTGAATTAGTATTTATCTCCTTTTTTATTTACGCAATTCTAGGAGTCCTTTTTGGTGTCCTTTGGGCCCGCTTTCCAAAGTCACCATTTTCTAAAATTCTATCTTTTACCTCGATACTTGGAATTGCAATGCCCGTTTTTTGGGTTGGCCTCCTATTGCAGTTAATCTTTGCGTCAAAGCTCCAATGGCTGCCCCTTGCTGGAAGTCTTCAATATCAGAATTACGACATGACGAGATTTACGGGAATGGGAGCCCTCGACTCTCTTTTATCGTGGAACTTCGAGGCCCTTAAGGATGCCTCACTCAATTTGGTTTTACCTGTGACAACTTTGGTAATTTCGCAAATAGCCATCGCTACAAGGCTCACAAAGTCAACAGTCGAAGTAGAACTTAGACAACATTACGTACGGACAGCAAGATCACGCGGCATCCCTGAATGGAAAATCACTATTTTCGACGCTCTTAGAAATGCCCTCAATCCTGTTGTGACGATGCTCGGACTGCAATTTGGTTGGCTTTTCGGCGGAACAATACTTGTTGAAGTTATATTTTCCTGGCCAGGATTAGGACTTTATGCTTTCAACGCTTTCCGAACATTTGATTACAACCCCATTTTAGCTATCACTCTGGTTATCACGGTTACATTTGTTGTAGTTAATGAACTAGTCGCCCTTCTCTATCCAATACTTGACCCAAAATTAAAGGATAGGAGATGACCTTGCTCAAGAATAGATTTATAGTAGCCACGAGGCATTTCTCTTCTTTCAGAAAACGAATCCAGGCGTTGATTTTTATCTCATGTCTAGTCCTCCTTCTAACGCTCATGTTCTTCCCTTCTGCGTTTGCGCCTTCTGATCCTTTTGAACTTGACGTGGTAAATCGACTTCAAGCTCCCTCGAAATTACATTTCTTTGGAACTGATGAAGGCGGCCGTGATATCTATTCGCGCGTGATATTTGGAACCAAGGAGTCAGTCGGGTCGGCAATCATTATCGTGTTACTTGCAAGTGGAATTGGAACTCTTCTAGGCGCAGTTTCAGGTTGGTTCGGAGGCAAACTTGATTGGTTTCTAATGAGAATGGTGGATGTTTTCCTTTCATTCCCTTACTTGGTACTGGCAATGGCAATAGCAGCGTCACTAGGTAGAGATATGAGATCCGCGATTTTGGCTCTCATTCTTGTTTGGTGGCCTTCATATGCGCGGATGGTTCGAGGGCAAGTCCTTTCGATAAAGGAGCGACTTTTTATTCGTGCCACACGAACTTTAGGTGCAAGTAATCCTCAAATCCTATTTTGGCACATCATCCCTCACACTTACCGAACAGTTGGTGTTAGAGCATCTATGGATGTTGGTTATGTAATTATTTCTTTAACAGGTCTTTCGTTCCTTGGGCTCGGTGCGCAAAACCCAAACCCTGAATGGGGACTCATGATTTCAAACGCGCGCAGTTACGTATTGGCTTCCTGGTGGTATTCCGTATTCCCAGGCATTGCAATTTTACTAGTGGTTTCTTTGTTCATTTATGCGGCCGATAAGTTTTCAGGAATTGAAAAATGAATACGCCTTTGCTGTCGGTGAAGAACTTGAATGTATCCTATTTTGGATCTAAATCGATGGCAGTGAATGGTGTTACTTTCGAAATTGGGCCTGCAACTTGTCTGGCTATCGTGGGAGAAAGCGGATCGGGTAAATCTACAACGGCTTTAGCTATTTCGCGTTTGCTAGACGGTACAGCACACACTAATGCAAGTGAAATTCTTTTTGAAGGAATAGACATTCTTAAAGCCTCAAAGAATGAGATGCGAAATCTTCGACGTCAAAGAATTGGAACAGTATTTCAAGATCCGATTGCAAGTTGGAATCTTTCCAGGAGGGTAGGGAAGCAACTTCTTGATACATTTCCAAAATCTGAGAGAGAATTGAAGAGGAACAAACTTATTGGGTATATGGAAAATGTTGGGATAGATAAAGCTAGTCAAGTTGTGGATATGTATCCATTTATGCTTAGTGGTGGCATGATGCAGCGAGCCATGATTGCTGGATCCCTATTAGGTAATCCTGCATTACTAATTGCTGATGAGCCAACTAGCGCCCTTGATGTCACGGTACAGGCAGACTTGCTTCTGCTGCTCCGCGAGCTTAGACGAGAATATGGACTCGCAATGCTGCTCGTCAGCCACAACCTACCCGTGGTTTCACAAATTGCCCAAAGAACCCTCGTCATGTATGCAGGAGAGATTGTTGAAGAAGGACCTACTTCCACTCTAATAAACTCACCAAAACATCCTTATACGGTCAACCTTATTCGATCAATGCCATCGATGGACCAGGAAAGAAAGGTCAAACTTTATACGAACGAAGTTCATAACGTTTCATCAGAAGGATGTAACTACGCAAATCGTTGCCCGCTGATGATCCCTCTTTGTAATTCAGAAAAACCTAAACTTGAATTAATACAAGGAGTTAAAGTTGCCTGTCATAGAACTTCCGAAGTAGTTACACTAATGGAGAAGCCTCATGGCACACATATTACAATTTGAAAATGTGAGCAAGTCTTATAAATCAGAATCTTCAATTGTTCGTGCATGCCAATCTGTAAATTTAACAATTTCTGAGGGCCAAGTCGTTGGACTCGTAGGAGAATCAGGTTCTGGAAAGTCGACCCTTGCAAACCTAGCACTGGGACTCGAAACTTTGGACTCTGGTTCCATCAAGTTCAATGGGGTTGATCTGAAAGATCAATTGCACGATAAATCAAGAGGCTTTCGCCGTGATGTTCAAGCAGTTTTTCAGCACCCTTTCCTCTCCCTCGACTCTAGAAAAACAATTGCTTGGTCTATTGCAGAGCCGCTAGTAATTAATAAAATCGGGACAGGGGCTTCGCGGACGGCGAAAGTTCAAGAGCTCATGGCAGCAGTAGCACTTGACAAAGATTTTGGTCAAAAGTATCCAAGTCAGTTATCTGGCGGTCAATTACAGCGGGTCAATATCGCTCGCGCTCTAGCTTTGGATCCGAAACTTCTAATTTGCGATGAACCAGTTTCGGCTTTGGATGTCTCAGTGCAGGCGCAAATAGTCAATCTTTTTTTGGACATCCAAAAACGTCTTGGAGTAGCTATGCTTTTCATTAGTCATGACCTTGCTGTTGTCCGACATGTGTCAGATCGCATTGTTGTTATGTATGCAGGAAAAATCATGGAAGTTGGTGACACTGATGATATATGCGCCTCCCCTATCCACCCTTACACACAAGCTTTATTAGCTGCATCAACTCTCAAAATAGAAAATGAGAGCGAACGAGAAAAATTGCAACTTTTCCGAAAGGAAGAGGTTCCTCATTCGGGATGTCCATTTGCACCAAGGTGCGTCCACGCCATATCCCATTGTAGAGAACGTGAGGTCACAGCCGAATTATTCTCATCAGACCGAATAACTTCTTGCCTACGTGCCCAAGAATTATTTTCCGAAAACTTCCACGCTAGAGAGAAGAGTTGATATGCATGATGAATTCCTAATCCAAGGTGCGGTCGTATTCGACAGCGCTACTGGCGAATCTCACAAAAAAGTCTTAGCCGTTAAATCAGGAAAAGTAGTTGCCTTAGATACATTAATAGATCCCAAGATTATCGATGCCTCTGGACTGACCGTCATGTTTGGTCTTTGGGATTGCCATGCCCATCCAGGAGGTTTGATGTATGACACTACTGCTCAAGGATATTTCGAGGGACCGGCGGAATGGGCGGTACGTGCTGGTGCAAATCTATTGGAGGCTGCAGCATACGGAGTGACTGGTGTTCGAGCAGTAGCCGATGCAAGTCGGGTAGATATTGCTTGGGCAAAAGCTCTTGCCAATGGAACTTATTTGGGGCCTCGCCTTCTTTGTGCGGGTGCTGGAATTAGAACTACCGGTGGACATGGAACTGCATTCCCGAGGCGAGCGATTGATGCAATATGGGAAATACCTGCAGATGGTGCCGATGAGATGCGGAAAGTTGCGCGCTCACTTGTGGAACAAGGCGTTGACTGGATCAAGTTAATGATCACCGGTGGGCTCTATAGCGAACATGAAACCGTTGAAGATAGCCAGTTCACCGACGACGAACTCGCCGCCGTAATGGAGATTGCGAAGAATCGGGGAATTCCAGTGGCGGCACACTGCGGTGGTGCACGAATTGCCGAACGTTTTTCTAATTTAGGTGGAAGGTCTATCGAGCACGGATATGCCCTAGACGAGAAAACTGCGGCTACGTTAGCTAAAAATGGCACCTGGTTGGTGCCGACAATCGGTGTCACACATGATTTTGAAATGATGGAGAATGACGGTTGGCCTAGCCATGCAAAAGATAGAGCGAAAATTGCAGCTAAAAAGCATGCGGAATCTCTACTTGCATGTGTCGCAGCTGGAGTAAAAATCGCAACTGGCGCCGATCTAAATCCAATTGGCCCGCGAACACATCGAGAAATAGCACTCCTCGAATCTGCAGGACTCACACGCCTTCAAACCCTTCATGCGGCAACCTCGAGTTCGCGCGAACTCAATGGCTTGGGTGGTCAAACTTCTCCAGAACCTGGAACCTCGGCTGATTTAATATTTGTTGAGGGCGACCCTATGACTGATTATTCGTGCATTGAGCGTCCGAAGGGAGTAATGACTTTCGGACGCTTTGTAATTCCCATTGGTGCAAACAGTGCAACCAATGTATAGATATTGCTGAAAGCTAAATTTTTTATAGTTCTTCCTACGAGGGTAAGAAGATGTCCCCGATTCAAGATTCTTGAGTCGGGGATTTCTTATTTTCAGAGATTGACCGTGGCATGTCTTTCACTTTTTCCCAGATTTTTGCAATGTCCCACAGAACTACATAGTAAAAAAACCCCACTAATCACATTGATTGGTGGGGTTTTAACTACTTGTAATTATTAGTTATGAGCAACCAGATGTGTTTCCACACCCTTCGCATACATAGCAAGCACCTGACATGCGCATCTTTACACCACAGGTCATACACAAAGGTGCATCTGCTTTAACACCAGAGAGCGCCTCCATTAACTCAGTTGATGAGCCGAACTCTTGCTTGCTATCAATTGTGATTGATACTGGCTTAGGTGCAACTACAACTGGTGCAATCGGGGCAGTTACTTCAAGGTTCTCGTAATCTTCAACACCATCTTCGGTGTACTCACCAGTCTCTAATGCACGGGCACGCTCTGAAGATGTGTAGAGGGCCATTGCACTACGTGATTCAAATGGCAGGTAATCGAGTGCTAAGCGACGGAAGATGTAATCCATCATGGACTGTGCCATGCGAATATCTGCATCATCTGTCATGCCCGCTGGCTCAAAGCGCAGGTTCGTGAATTTTTCTACGAAGGTCTCTAGTGGGACTCCGTACTGCAATCCAATTGATACTGCGATTGAGAATGCATCCATGACGCCGGCCAACGTTGATCCCTGCTTGCCGAGCTTGAGGAATACTTCACCGAGTGCGCCATCGGCATATGCACCCGATGTCATGTAACCCTCTGCCCCGCCAACAGAAAACGATGTAGTCGTTGATGGGCGTGACTTTGGAAGACGTTTGCGTACTGGTGTTGCAGGATGGGCGCTCTCGACTTCAATCTCTTTCTTCTTTGCCTTGCCATCAGATAATGGTTGGCCAACTTTGCAGTTATCGCGATAGACAGCCAGTGCCTTGACGCCCATCTTCCATGCTTGGAAGTAGACATCTTCAACCTCTTCAACGGTTGCATCCTCTGGAAGGTTGACCGTCTTTGAAATCGCACCTGATAAGAAGGGCTGGCATGCAGCCATCATGCGCACGTGGCCCATAGCTGCAATCGATCTTGCACCAAGTGCGCAGTCAAAGATGTCGTAGTGCTCGAGCTTTAACCCTGGAGCATCGATGACGTGACCATGTGTTGCGATGAATTCGACGATCGCCTCGATTGTCTCCTCGGCATAACCCAATTTACGAAGGGCTGCAGGAACTGTCTGGTTAACGATCTGCATAGATCCGCCGCCGACGAGCTTCTTAAACTTAACCAGTGAGAAGTCAGGCTCGATACCAGTTGTATCGCAGTCCATCATCAAACCGATTGTGCCAGTTGGTGCTAGAACTGAGATCTGGGCGTTGCGCCATCCATTCTTATCTCCCGTTGAAAGACATGCATCCCAGGCCTTATTGGCCTCACTCCATACATCGCGATCAAGGGTTGTCTCAGACTTTGCCGCACTTGAAGCCGATGCATGCTTGCGCATCACGCGGGCGTGAGGCTTAGCATTCTGTGCAAAGCCTGCATATGGCCCGACAATACCTGCCAGTTCTGCTGAGCGCTTGTATGTAATTCCACTCATCAATGATGTGATGGCCCCTGCTAATGCACGTCCGCCCTCTGAGTCATAGGCAAGACCCGATGCCATCAAGAGCGCACCTAGGTTTGCATATCCGATTCCTAGCTGGCGATAGGCCTTAGTTGTATCGCCGATAGCCTCGGTTGGAAAGTCTGCAAAGCAGATTGAGATATCCATCGATGTGATGATGAGCTCACAGGCTTTACCAAAGGTCTTTGCATCAAATGATCCATCGGCCTTAAGAAACTTCATTAAGTTAAGAGAGGCCAAGTTACATGATGAGTTATCCAGTGACATGTACTCAGAGCAAGGGTTAGATGCGTTGATGCGACC
>WLNU01000010.1 GCA_009699645.1 Actinomycetota bacterium
CCTGCAAACTGTGTTACGCCTCCGCCAACTGAGGAGATAAGGATGATTTTGCCCGAGCCTCTTTTAATCATCGCTGGCATAAGTAGCTCATTGAGCCACAAGGTTCCAATGGCATTTACTTGAATCAATAACCGCGACTGCTCATGGGCGATATCACTAACATATTCAACTGTTGCAGAGCCAAGGCCGGCATTATGGATAAGGACATCGGGAGTACCAGGTAGTGCTTTAACTAACCCGGCGACAGAGCCGTGATCGCCTAAGTCCAATTGAAAGGCTTGAACTTTTTCTGGCTCATATGATGCAACGATGCTATCGGGCAGCTCACTTTCCTTTACGAAAGTTAGCCATACTTTGTCACCATTTTGAACAAAGCGATCAACAAATGCTCGGCCAATTCCACCCGTTCCACCTGTAACAAGGATATTTCTGCTCATGAACTCATAGTAACGAGTGGAGAGTCCCGAGGGTAGTCTAAGGCAGTGCCCCATACAGCTATGAGTAATAGAGAAGCGATAGCAAAGGGCTTACCAATATTTATTGCGGCTATAAATATGCGTGCTGGTTTAACGATTATGAGTCCACTAATTCCAATTCTTAAAGAGCAGTATCACTTGAGTTCGTTTCTGCTCTCCTTTCTTACTTCTTTATCGGTGTTATGTTTTGCCGGAAGTGCATTTCTCATGCCCCTCGTAGGCAGAATCGGTGGTACTAACCGTGTTATTGCGGTAGCACTCACGGTACTGACAACTGCAATTTTCTTTAGGGCGATTGGAAATTTGCCGATGCTCTTTATTTCTTCCCTTACCGTTGGAATTGCAATTGCTATTCTCAATTTTTCATTACCCGTATGGGTAAAAGAGAATACTTCCAGTCACTCAGGATTAGTGACAGGAATCTACATAACTATCATGGGTAGCTTTGCTGCTATTTCAATTGCTGTGGCTGTTCCATTGGCAGATGCATCATCCTGGGGATGGCGTTTATCTATGGTCCCATGGATCGTAATCGGCTTGTTTTCGTCGGCCTGGTGGCTACTAAAAATCTCAAAAGCATCCGAAAAGCAGCACATGCAACTATCCTCAACTTTTCATCGCCAACTTTTGCACAGACCCGGCGCGTGGAGCATTGCAGTATTTTTTGGATTACAGTCCATGATCTATTACGGCACAGCAACCTGGTTTCCAACGATTTTGGTTTCAAAGGGTTTTACTTTAAGTGATGCAGGTTTTGCAGTGTCGATTACCGGTCTCTTGGGTTCGATAGTGGGAATCGCTGCACCATATTATTCATCAAAACTGAGCGATCTTCGAATCCTTCTGGCGCTCATCGGAGGAATAGTTACTCTGTGCTTTTTTGGCATCATCTTTGACCATGGTTGGCACCTTAATGTCTGGTTGCTTATTGCAAATATCTGCCTATCTATAACCTTTCCACTCTCTCTCCTTTTAACGGTGACACGAAGTACGGGAGCTGGTGAAACGCGTTCACTCTCCATCATGGCTCAAGCCATTGGTTATTCAATGGCAGCAATTTCACCTGGCATTGTTGGAGCGATATTTGATGCAACTTTGAATTGGAATATTGCCTTAATCTTCCCTGTCGTGCTCTCTATTGCGTTGGCCACCGTTGGATACTTTGCAGGTAAGCCAGATAAAATTTTAATTGAGGCTTCTTAACTCATTCTCCCAAGTCTCTATGAGCAAGTAGTTATGATTGGCATTTGGAATCAGATGAAAGGGTGGCCCGATGTTTGAAGTGATTTTCTTGGGAATTTTGCAGGGCCTAACCGAGTTTTTGCCGATTTCATCGAGTGCCCACCAACGTATTGCGGGGGAGTTTTTCAGTAATGCGCAAGACCCAGGCGCGCGTTTTACGGCCATTACTCAAATTGGTACTGAATTAGCTGTACTTATCTTCTTTAGGCACGACATCAAGAAAATTATCGTGGCATGGACTCGTCAAACTTTGATGCGAGCCCCACTCTCAACTGATGAAAAGCTTCAGGCTCGCATGGGTTGGTTGATTATCGTTGGATCAGTACCAATCGTTATCTTGGGCTATCTTGGAAAAGATATTATTACAAATGACATTCGCTCCTTGTGGCTCATAGCTTCGACCCTGATTATTTTCGGCATCATACTTGGAATTGCAGATCATTATGGCAAGAAAGATCGTGGACTTAGCGATTTAAAAACATCGCACGGTATTTTGTATGGATTAGCTCAATCTCTTGCATTAATGCCAGGTGTTTCGCGATCTGGTGCAACGATAGCCATGGGCCGCTTGCTTGGTTACAGCCGTGAAGCAGCACTTCGGTACTCATTTCTGTTAGCACTGCCAGCCGTATTTGGAAGTGGTTTATATGAACTCAAAGGCGCAGTTGGCGAAAGCTCTGGAGTACAAGTCTTCACCTTAAGTCAGACTCTCATTGCTACATGCATTGCATTTGTTGTTGGTTATGCCGTTATCGCTTGGTTACTTAAATTTGTCACTACTAAAAGTTTTATGCCCTTCATCATTTACCGAGTTGTTCTTGGATCTACACTTCTAGTGTTGCTCTCACTTGGTGTCATTAATCCATAAATAGCATTATTTGCTTCACGATAACCTGTGAGATATTATCTCCTAATGAGCATTTCAGAGAAGACACGCATTGCAGTACTTTTTGGTGGAGCAAATAGCGATAACTTTCGATCATGCCAGCAGATTAAAGATGTAGTTCCAGCACTCCTTAGTCGTGAGTTTGAGGCTGAAATATTTGGCGTAACACTTGAGGGAATGTGGGTTTCTTTTACTGATGTGCAGGCACTCCTTACTGCGACGAAAGTTGATGGATTTGAACTTTCAAATGAAAGCGCCGATAAAATCTCTGGCAGCACTCTTTCAAATTTCCCCACCCAGGAGTTCATCTCATTTGACGCGGTTTATCCATTGATTATTGGTTTTCCGGGGGCTGATGGTTCGATAGCTGGTCTTTTTGAAGCTGTGGGAGTTAGAGTCATAGGTTCAGACTCATTGGGATCAGCGATTGCCTCCGATAAATCGACTACTAAACTTGTGCTTGAGGCTGTTGAAATTGCAACGCCAAAGCATGTAGTAATCCCAGATAAAGCTTGGCGCAGAGATGCATTGTCCAACGTTGCCCGTGCGGCTTCACTGAAGTTACCAATAGTTGTGAAGCCTTGTCGTGGCAGCAATGGTGTTGGAATATCTTTAGTTAAGTTTCCAAATGGCATGAAGGATGCTGTAGCAATTGCCCGTCGATTCGATGGTCGTTTTATGGCCGAGGAGTACTACAAAAATGCACGTCATTTGGAGTGTGCAGTTATGGGTGATTCTGAAAATCGTAATTATATAAGTGGGATTTTAGAGACCATAACCCACGAAGGTGAACTTTTTAATTACATTACTCGAACTGATTCAACCAAATACAGCCAAAAAATTGCAACTGATTTAGCTGACGATATTGTTGAACTAATCAAAGAGACGGCAGAGAAGGTTTTTGAGGCCCTTAAAATCTCTGGATACCTTCAAGTGGAGTTCTTGCTCACCGATGAAGACCAAGTCTTGGTTCTTGAGGCAAATGCTCACCCTTATCTTGGAAAAGATGGTTCATTTGCTCAGGTCTGGCAAGCTGCCGGTCTTGAATATGAAGATGTCATTTATGCCGCAGTAATGGAGGCAGTACGCCGGCCAGTGGGAATGATTTAACTCAGCTCTTATAATTTCTTTTTAGAGGCCTCATACCCAGTTTGGAAAACCTTCTTATAGCCTTCAGCGCTCCATGCACTGCGCCCGACAAAGAGGCCGTCACAAGCCTGTAGAGCGCCATAAAGGGCGGCATTGTGCATATCCACAGAGCCGCCATAGAGCAGTGGAGCATTGGGGATATTCAACGCTGACAACTCTTCCTTAATGATTGTTAAAACCGTATCTACGTACTGTGGATCGGCTGGAACCCCACCTACCCCTATCGAAAAGACGGGCTCGTAGGCGATGATTAAATCTAATGAGCAGTGAGCAAGGGGCTCTAACTGCGCCTTGAGGAGTTTTCTGAGTGCTTCAAAGTCATGTGCCTGAAGGCTCTCGCCAATACAGAAAAGTACCCGCAGATCTTTACTCTCTGCAGCTTTAAGCTGGGCCGCGATTTCGGCATCGCTATCAAATAAGCGCCTGCGTTCGGCATGAGCAATCATCACCAAGTCAGAGCCCAAAGCCTTAAGGGTTGCCCCTTGAACTTCACCGGTAACATCCTGTTCACTCGTTGATGAAAGCGATTGATTACCAATCCACAGAGATGAGCCTAGAGAATTTGCTTTTAACTCTCGGAAAAAAGGGATTGAAGGCAATAGGAAAAACTGTACATCAGGATAGGTGTTAGCCAGATCTTTAGCTGCTTGGACAATCTCATGATGTGCGGCCGCGCCAAGATTGCTCTTGGTATTTGACCCAAAGTAAAACATCCCGCCTCACATTCGAAATTTAACGAGCACGAGAATTAAATGGCAGCCCCATTTTCATCAAACATAATAATGTCATTAGAGTTAACACTAGTCCAAACATTCTCACCGATTTCACGACCACGTTGGTGCGGCACGCGTGCCTTAACCTTGAGGGAGCCATACTCCAAATCAAGTAAGTACTGACCGCCGATTCCAAGTGACTTACGGACAACACGGGCTGCACGGGACTGTGGAGTTTGCTTGGTATGAACTTCAATTGCTTCGGCTCTTACGCCAAGCACTTTAACTTTCGATGCCATCGAACCGGCTTCAAGGGTCTGAGAAAATAGTGATGAAGTTATTCCGCTACCAGTTTGACTGATGTGCTCTTTCTCAATGAAGTTAATACCTGGATTACCAAGGAACCACCCTGCGAACTGGCTCTTGGGCCTCTCATAAATCTCTTTTGGCGGGGCACATTGGGTAATTACGCCATCTTGCATGAGTGCGATTTGATCGGCGAGTGTCATAGCTTCGGTCTGATCATGAGTTACATAGACAATTGTCTGTGAGAGGCGACTAAAGACCTCTTTCAAAGAGCGCTTCAGCTCTAACTTGGCAGTGATGTCGATATTTGTAATGGGCTCATCAAAGAGGATTATTTGAGGTTGGCGCGCGATAGCTCGCCCTACAGCGATCTTCTGCCGTGTTCCGTTATCGAGCTCCTCAACCATCTTATTTAAATCCCCTGAAATTCCAAGCAGATCGGCAACATCATGGACACGCTTAGAAATCTCTTCCTTACTCAACTTTTCAGTTAGCAGTGGAAGCTCTAAGTTGCGCTTGACGCTTGTGCCGCGATAGATCACGGGATACTGAAAAACCATACCTAGATTACGGCGCTTGGTTGGAACACGGGTAACTTCAATATCATCGAAGAAAATATTTCCAGATGTTGGAACCTCAAGCCCAGCGATCATGCGCATCAAGGTTGTTTTTCCACATCCTGATGGCCCAAGAAGCACGGTTACAGAGGACTTTGGAATTGTGAAGGTGATGTCATCAACTGCATTTAATGAACCAAAACTCTTTGTGACGTTCTTTAAATTAATGTCATACACGGGCGACACCTGTACCAATCTTTTTCTTTGAGGCAGAATCAAAAAGTGTAATTGCCTCTGGCTTGATGGAGATTGTTAGATCTTTGGACTCAAGTAGCTTGATTCCTTCGATATCTGTTCGAGAAACTACAGTTATAAATTGAGTACCTTTAACATCAAGGTAGGCAGCAAATTCAGAGCCCAAATTTTCCAGCAGCGTTAATGAGGCGCTCACTGAGATTGTTCCTGGGTGTTTGCCTATCAAAATACCCTCAGGTCGAATCCCTGCAATGGCGGCAGTACTTTTTCCAGCAACATCAACAACGGCCTCAAATATTTCAGAGGTGAAATTCGAACCCTGAATTTTTCCTGGTACTACGTTTGCCTCAGGAAAGCCTAAAGTTGTCATCGAAGGCAATGAAGAAGGGGCATCATAGACATCGACTAGAGCGCCCTGTTGAACGATCTTGCCATCGGCTAAAATCATTACAGTCTTAGCTAATTGCAGAGCTTCAAGTGGGTCAGAGGTGATGTATAGGAAGGCTACTTTTAGCTGCTCCTGTGTCAAGCGTAAATCTTCAATGAGCCGCTCACGGAGTTTAAAGTCCAAACCAACGAGTGGATCATCTAAGACATACACATCTGTAGCCTTTGAGAGTCCACGCGCGATTGCAACTCTCTGCTTTTGACCACCAGAGAGCTGAACTGGCATCTTTTCAAGCAGGTCCCCAATTTTTAGTAGCTCGGAAACTCGATCAACGGCTTCGGCTTTTGCTTCCTTGCTAGCCTTAATCAAATCAAGTGGATATTCGATGTTCTTACGAACAGAAAAATGTGGGTAGAGCGCAAATGACTGCGGAATATAACCAATATTTCGCGAGCCTGAATCGGCCTCTGTAACGACTTGACCACGGACAATAATTTGACCAGAGTCCACCTCTTCAAGACCCATGATTGTTCGAACAAGTACAGATTTTCCATTACCTGGCTTTCCACATATTACTGAAAAGTCATTGAGAGCTGCGGTAAATGAGAGATCTCTCAATACAGATTTATCTCCGTAGGATTTGGATAACCCCTTTACCTCTAACGCTGAGTTCGACATTGTTTTCAACTCTCCTAAACTCGACCAAGATTAACAAGGAATGGAGTCACAGCGATTGAAAGTGCAAAAACAGCAGCGACTATTGCTAAGTAAAGAAGGATCTTTTTAATCGAGCGTGCAGCGCCCCATTCAGGCTTAATATTGCCGACTGCCACCTGTAGCGGAACAAGAACTAAGAGGGCTCGAAAACCCCAGACGTAAACGGTATAAGAGAAGCTCTGCGCTAGCAGGAGGAGACATAGTCCAAGTAACCAAATAAGTGTTAATTGCAGACGGGCTGCGAAAGGAGTGTCGGTTTTCATCTATACCTCTCCTCGGACAGTTCCAAATGTGAGTCCAACGAGTAAGTATTTCTGAAAGAAGAAAATTACTAATGCCAATGGCATTACATACAGAGTTCCAATTGAGGCGACAAAGGACCAGTCAACCTGTCCGCCCTTTGTGATGGATGTAAAGAGTCCCACTGGAATTCCATAGGTTTTTAGGCCACCCAGCTGGAAATTAAAGAGGAACTCATTCCAAACAAAGATGATATTGAAAACGAATGCTGCAACTAGACCAGAACGCACTTGTGGCAGGATTACCTTAAACATAATGTGCGCCCTCGATGCCCCGTAGACCATTCCAGTCTCATCAAACTTTGTCGATACTCCATCCATAAAACCCTTTAAGATCCAGACTGAAAAGGGAATCGAAAACATTGTGTAGAAAATGATTAGACCTGGGAATGAGTCTTTCAACTTTAAGATATTGAAAAGTTGGAAGAACGGGATAACAAAGGCTGCAGCAGGGACAAAGCGAGTTGAGAGCAGCAAGAACATAATGAAGTCGGTTCCAGCTGGCTTGAAACGAGAGAAGGAGTAAGAGGCTAGAAAGGAGACAAAGATTGCAAGGAATACCGAGATGAATGAGTAGATTGCGCTATGGACAAAGTAGGCGAGAGTATTTGCAAAATTAATTGCATCTAATAAATTTTGAAAAGTCGGCATGAATAAAAAATTCGGTGGAATATCAAGGACTGTGGTCTTAGGCTTTAGCGCAGTCCCAATAATCCAAGCGATAGGTAAAAAGAAGAGAATTGACGTGGACCAAGCCAGCAGAGTAAGGAAACTGATAGGACCTTTTCGGCGACTTGGCTTCATTGTGGCTGCAGTGCTCATCCTTGGGCCTCAGCTTTCTTGCGGGCGTTTAATACATGAAGGTAAATCGCCGTTAGGGCGATTGCAATAAAGAGTAAGAAGACTGAAACCGCAGAGGCGTATCCCAATTTGAAAGATTTAAACGCGAATCGATATAGGGAGAGTGCAATTAACTCAGTTCGATCTCCCGGACCACCGTTGGTCATGATGTATGTCAGGTCCATAGTCTTGAATGCATCGATTGAACGGAGCAGAATTCCAAGCATGAGAATAAATTTTGCGTGTGGCCAAATAACGGTGGTAATTTGACGGTGAATCGGAAGTTTATCCACAGAGGCCGCTTCAAGCTCGGCCTTAGGTACTGATCCAAGGGCTGCAAGTGTCATCAGCGCCATAAATGGCGTCCACATCCATGTATCGACAACGATTAAAGTTGGGAATGCAAGGTTCGAGTCAGTCAGAAAATCTACCTTAGACAAACCCAGAGAGGTTAAGAAGTAGTTCATCACACCAAAAGTTGGATCAAGGATGAGCTTCCAAAATAGCGCCGTTGCAATCGGTGTCACAACCATTGGTGTGAAGAAAAGAGTCAGAGCAAAGCGGCGGCCGGGCATTTTGTCATTTTTCCAAAATAGGACTCCTATTAAAATCCCAAGAAAAGTCTGACAAATAATGGCGATGATTAAGAAAACAAAAGTTCGGGATACAGATTGAGATAGCTGTTCATTTTTCACAAAATCCAAATAGTTGCTAAAACCAGTAAATGTAGCCCCTTTAGAAGAGGTGAGCGTGTAGTCATAAAAACTTAAGCCCAACATCCAAATTGTCGGCAGGATATTCATAAGTGCAAAAAAGATTAAAACCGGTATTAAGAGAATCCAGCTCATCCGCTTATTTGCACGGGCTCTAGTAGATGTCTTCTCCTTTATTGAAGACTCGAACTTTGCTACCTTCTCACTCACTGATATCCCTTTCACAACCTTATTATTAATTATTGCAGAGTAACAGAAAAAGATTGTCCTAGTGTCAAGAAAAACGACACTAGGACAATCCTATATTTCTAGAGTTTTAGAGCTTAAGTGAATCTACGTTTGCAGGTGGTTCAGTCTTTGTGCGACCAGCCTTGAATAAAATCTGCTGTTGCTTTGCAGCAGCATATTCAAGAGCAGCAGCAGCGCTCTTTACCTGACCTGTTGCAAATCCATTAAATGCCTCTTGCTGAACTGCAAGCATTTCTGCATATTCAGGTAAGTGCCAGAAGTCCTGTGAACGACCTTCTTCTAGCATGGAAAGGAATGGCTTTACATAGTGTGAGCTCTCTAGGTACTCAGGATTTGCAGCACCTTCGGCGCTCCAAGGCAATCCACCGTTTTCTAGGATGAACTTGTCTTGAGTCTCCTTGGTGTACCACCACTTGAGAACGTCAACAGCAACGCGCATGTGATCGTCATCGTTGAATGCATTAATCACCCAAGGCTGTCCACCCATAGCACCGATCAACTGTCCATTCCACTTAGGAAGTGGGATAGACATAACCTTGCTCGCTGGCACCTTATCTGATGACATGAACTTGCCAATTGCAAGCCATTGCCATGCTGAGAAGGCTTTACCTTGTGTGAATAGATCGATCATGTCGCCAATACCAAATGCTGCAAAGTTCTTTGGCTGGTACTTCGAGAGTCCTACGAACTGCTCCATCGCTGCAGCATTTTCAGGGGAGTTCAAGATGCCATAGACATCATTTGTAGCTGGATCCCAGATCTTTCCACCTGTTGAATATGCAAATGGGTAGTAGGCACAGCTAAAGAAGTCATACTCCTTTGAGTACATCAACGCTGTTCCATACATTCCCTTTGATGGGCGGTGGAAGAAGTCGATGATTTCAACAAGATCTACGTATTCGATCTGGCTAAGAACTTCATATGTTGATGGAAGATCTTTACCAGTCTTCTTCTTAAATGCAGCCTGCTCTTTTGGATCCTCAAGCATGTCCTTGCGAAGGAATATTCCTTGAGTATCAGGCATCTGTGGGAATCCCCAACGGATACCAGAACCATCTGGATATACCTGGTAAGTATTAGTTACCAAAGATGAGAACGGGGCAATGTCTAGATCTGGATTAGCAGCAAAGACATCATCTGCCTTAACAATCCAACCTGGCTCTGATAGTGCACCTAACCACTGTGAGTCAACAACTAATAGGTTGAACTCCTGTGATTGTGATGCAAGTGTTGGTGCAACTTTCTGGAAGAGCTCACCAAATGGTGCCTCTGCGAAAGTAATTTTATTTACTGTGTATCCGTAATTTGCTAGTGCATAGGCTTGGAAATCTGCCCACTGTGTCTCTGGAGCAGCACTAGGTGGCCAACCACCAATACGTGAATAGGCAAAATCAATAGTCTTGCCCTTCATGTTTTCTGCATTGCTTCCATAGAGCGGACTATCTTTTGCTACTGCGCTAGAATCATCACCCTTGCTGCATGCAGCAAGAAGGCCAGACATTGAAACTGCAGCAACAGCTGCAGCCCCGCCTTTCAGTACCATTCGGCGGTCTATATTCTTATCGGTAATCGTTGACAAGAGTTATCCCTTTCCCCCAAAGACAGACCCAGGTGGACTGTCCGTGTAGAGATTCTTGGGTAGTCACGCTCAACTGTCAAGGACTTTGGGTAATTCTTCGATGACAATGTTGTAACATTTATAACAGGCTAAAGCAGCCACTCAATCGATTATCTCAAAATGTGAAACCAACTCTGGAGGCGTCAAAAGTGAGAATTGCCGTCGGATCGGATTTCATCGGCTGGGAGCTCAAAGCCACACTCACAGAGCTACTCAAGGCCCATCCACAAGTTACAGCCTTAGAGGATCTAGGTGTTGCCAGCCGGGAGGATAAGAGCGACTACCCAGATATTGGCTTTGCGCTCGCGCGCTTTATTGCACAAGGCAAGGCCGATAGAGGCCTTCTTATCTGTGGCACAGGAATCGGAATGGCGATTTCGGCCAACAAGGTTCCCGGGATTCGGGCAGCGACCACGCATGACCCCTATTCATTAGAGCGGGCTATTTTGAGCAATAACTGTCAAATAATTTGTATGGGTGCCAGAGTTGTAACTGCCGAGCTAGCCAAGAGCCTGATTGCGCCCTGGCTTGAGTACACATTCGATCCTGCAGGAGCATCGAGTTCTAAGGTAGATAAAATCAATGCATTAGAGCGAGAAGGGCTGTGATGAAAGAGGCAACGATAGTTTTTCCAATAGCCGACGGAGTTGAGGATTTAGAGTACTACGTAACTCGTATGCGATTAGAAGAGGCAGGATTTAGAGTCCTTAGCGCTGGGATTACCAAAGATGATGTCATTGGTAAGAATGGTCTAGTTATCTCTGTCGATGTGATTCTCTCAGAAGTACGGGCCGATGATCTCGTCGGTTTGGTTTTAGCTGGCGGATGGGCTCCAGATAAGTTGCGCCGATATAGTTTTGTAAATGATTTAATTCGATCAATCAACGAGCAGAATAAAGTGATTGGAATTATCTGTCACGGTGGATCTATGGCGATTTCTGCAGGTATTGTTAAAGGAAAGCGATCAACGGGCTCTCTAGGAATTAAGGATGATCTAGTTAACGCGGGAGCAATCTGGGTCGATGAATCGGCCTTTACCGAAGGAAATTTAGTATGGGGCCGGGTAGTTGCCGACATTCCTAACTTCTGTCGCGAACTGGTCGCAGCCTTTACACGCTAGATAGAGCACTGACAAGGCTTGTTAATTAAGCCCCATCAACTCCATCGGCAATGGCCTGCAAAATAATCGCCAATGAGGTCGCGCCAGCATCTTGGAAGCCAATAGCCCGCTCCCCAAGCCTTGCAGCACGGCCCTTTTTAGGTATTAAATCCTTAGTTGCAATGGCTGCATCGAGGGCCGCCTTTGCTGTGGAGTGAAGGGCATCGCTGAGTGATCCACCTTTAGTTGACAGTGATTTGATGTGATCAACTGCTGGGAAAAAAGAGTCCAGCATTGTTTTATCTCCGAGCTCGGCCTTACCAAGAAGCTGAATTGAGATGGCCATCGCTTCATAGAGCTCGGCCCAGTCAGAGATATTATTTAGGTTATCTTTATTTGCGGCAGATGTTGCCGCTGCAGCAAATGCAGCTTCATAGAGTGGTCCAATAGTTGCGCCAACATCATCGGCATATGCCTCGGCTGCGGTTTGAAAAACCTCTGATGGCGCAACTGATTCATCAAAGCCCTTCATTGCGCGAGCAACGGCGCGCATTCCAATTGTCATTGAAACTCCGTGATCACCATCTCCGACTTCGCCATCTAATTCACACAGATAATCCTTATTTTCCTCAACCTTTTTAGCTACATGAATCAGAGTCTGCGCGATGACATGGCCATTAATAGGCTTCATGGTGTTCCGCCTCCTAGATTTTCTTGTACATACATGTATCAATGACTGAGTTAGTAATCAAGTCATGCATCTCTGTATCAAGGCGCATGAGACTAACTGAAACCCCGGCCATTTCTAGGG
Organism: Actinomycetota bacterium; assembly: GCA_009699645.1. The sequence continues at coordinate 12,319 of WLNU01000010.1, forward strand.
CAGTTACTTGCTCGCCTACATGCTTAAAGCGAATATTTATACTATTAGCATCGCAAATCTGCTTTACTCGACGATAAACAACATAGAGCTCTTCGGCAGGTGAGCCCCCTAGACCATTTACGAGTAGGGCTACATCGCTACCCTTGTAATCAAGATCTGCCAAAATAGATTCAACGATTTCATCAATAACTGAGTCAATTCCACGGGCCTTTACCCGCTTGATACCTGGTTCACCGTGAATTCCAAGGCCAATTTCCATCTCATCATCTGGCAGGGTAAAAGTTGGCTGGCCATTTGCCGGCACAATGCACGAGGTCAGACCCACACCCACAGTGCGAGTGTTGTTATTTGCCTTATTCGTCACTGCAACAACTTCATCGAGTGAGGCCATCTGCTCGGCCTTTGCGCCAGCTACATGCCAGACAAGAAAAAGACCACCGATACCACGACGCTTTGAGGCTGACTCCTTTGGTGCAGATAAAACATCATCGTTGAGAACCACTGATTGGACAGGAATTCCCATCTCGCGGCACTGGTCTTGGGCCTTATCAAAGTTGATGCAATCTCCTTGATAGTTTCCGTAGGAATACATAACTCCAGCTCCACCATTTACCGCAACGGTGGCCTCAACAATTGGTTTTGATGGAGGGGATGCAAAGATATTTCCAAAGGCTGCGCCATCGGCCATACCTTTACCGACATATCCTGCAAAGGCGGGTAAGTGTCCAGATCCTCCGCCAACAACGATTCCAACCTTGCCGGCAATAGGGGATTGAATTCGCGCAATCGAGCGCTTACCTACAGGTTTAATAATCTGGTCATTGGCTGAAATGAAGCCCTCAAACATCTCATCTACGACTTCAAATGGATCATTAATAAGTTTCTTCACAGTAGGTGACCCTTCGTAGGTATGCCGAGTATGAGAGGAGAGTAAAGGGTGGCAATTATTTTCGTCAATCTGGTGATTAGTCTCCTAGTGGCAGGGTAGGCGTAGATTCCATGAAGGCGCGCGTTGACTCTAAGTCGATGATTCCAGCGTCGGAGCCAAGGCCTGATGCAACAAGTGAGCCACAGGCACTGCCAAGTTGTGCTGCCTTTGTCACTGACATGTGGAGGGAGAGGCCAGCGATAAAGCCAGCGCTCCAGGCATCGCCACACCCTGTTGTGTCGACTAGTTTTACTTTATATGCGGGCACACGAACTCTCTGACCACTTGCACTCAGAATCAGACTTCCGCGCTCGCCCATTTTTAACACTACATTCTTAGCGCCAGCATCCAGGAAGTACTGACACATCTGATCGGGATCAGATAAGCCGGTGATCATGCCCGCCTCCTCCAGATTCGGCATAAAGTAATCAAGATATGGCATGCAGGGAAGTATTTTTTCGGCCATATTCTCTTGCTGCACACCCAAAATATCCATCGTCGTTATCGCCCCTGATTGCTTGGCACATTGCAAAGCTTTAACCGTATCTGGCCCATCAAATTTGGGCATTAGATAAAAACCACCGATATGAACAAAATCGGCCTGTGCAACAACTTCAAGCGGAACATCCTCAAAGCTAAAAACCGCATTAGAGCCCATCACGTGTAGAGCTGGGCGCTCACCATTTGGGCGGATGGGCAAAATAGATCCCGAAGTCTGTACACCATCTTTTCTAGCTAGATATTTAGTGTTAACACCGTATCGATTTAGAATGCCGATGAGAATATTTCCCATTTCATCATTTCCAACTGCGCCAACTGCAGTGACGCTGCACCCAAGTTTTGCTAAGTCAACCGAAGTTCCAGCCGCAGTGCCTGCAGCAGTGATTCGAATCTCATCAATGAGTGAAATTCCCTGCCCGGGCGGAATCTCAGAGACATGTCGGCCTAATACATCCAGAATATGGACGCCCATTGAAACTATCTCTGTCATGAATGCCTCCCTTGGCCTTCAGAGCGAACTATAGCCAGACTCAGATTATTGTAGATAAGATTTGGAAATTATTAAAGTGTGCCCCTAAATTACGGGTAAGAAAAATCAACTAGAAAGCGTCGTCCATGAATGTGAATCAAAGCCCGCTGCCTCTAGTTGAACTCGTCGCGCGTTCAAAGAAAATCGGCGCCGATCAGTCTTTAGTTGTATATGGCGGAGGTAACACCTCAAGTAAAGGTGAAATCCTTGATCATTTAGGTCGAACACATCAAGTAATGTGGGTTAAAGGTTCAGGTTCGGACATGATGTACGGCGGAGAGCGAGATTATCCAGCGCTGTATTTAGATGATTTGCGCCAGTTGATTTCATTTGATGATTTAGATGATGACACCATGGTTGATTACGTAACGCGCGCATTAGTTGACCCGACCTCTCGCCGCCCATCCATTGAAACTCTGTTACATGCATTTTTGCCTGCCAAACACATCGATCACGTACATGCCGATGCCATTTGCGCCCTTACAAATCATCCCGGTGGTGCAAAGGCTGTAGCAGATGCCTTGGGTAATGGTTTTGAGTATGTCGATTGGATGCTCCCTGGTTTTACGCTCTCAAAAATCGTTTCTAAACTCAAAGATGCCGAAGGCATTGTCTTAGCCCACCACGGATTAGTGGTGTGGGATGAGTCGAGTGAAAAGTGTTTAGAAAAGACACACTTAGCTGTCGCCAAGGCCGATAGATTTTTGGATTCACTCAGCGTTAAGCCTGCTGCCGCCTTCGATCATGGAGATATGCCACAGAGTGAGCTCAATGAACTGCTCTTGCAACTTCGAAAGAAGTTAGGGAAAAAACAGATTCTTCGTACAGATCGCCGTTTGCAGCAGATTGCATCACGAAAGGATTGCGCAACCGTAGTTGCAGCTTCGGCATCTAGCGCCGACCATATGTTGCGGATTAGACCTAAATCGGCATTAATCGATATCAGTGTGCCAGCGGAGTCAATTGAGAGCTATCAAAACGACTACGCACAATACTTTGAGAGAAATAAGGCGAATATACAACCTGGCTACTCAAGCCATGGAAATGATCCCAAAGTTCTCCTTGTGCCAAAAGTTGGAGCAATTACCACCGGTAACTCCTTAAATGAGAGTTTGATGCTTGCCGATATTGCTTTCCACACACACAGTGTGGCTGCACGAGTAATTGATTCATTCGGTGAAGCTGACACGATTCCAGAGTCAGAGATATTTGGCTTTGATTACTGGCCAATGGAGCTCTTCAAATTGGCATCAAAGCCGGCTCCGGCAAAGTTTGCAGGTTCAATCTACGTTGTAACGGGTGCTGGAAGTGGAATTGGAAGAGGCATTGCACTTGAGCTTGCTCGTTTAGGAGCTAGCCTAACTTTGGCAGACCTGGATGAGAAAGGCTTAGAAGAGGTTGCGAGTGTTTTTAAAGAGAAAAAATTCCTTGAGCCTTTGTTAATTGCCGGAGATCAATCCAAGGAGGACGTCGTTTCAAAAACTCTTAATGAAACCATTGCCCAATTTGGTGGATTAGATGGCGTAGTTATTAATGCAGGTATTGGCGTATCAGATAATTTAGAGGATTTAACTCTCGAGAAATTTCGCACAGGCTTAGATATAAATCTCACTAGTGCCTTTTTAATGACTAAGGGAGCTATGCAGATTTTGCGCAAGCAGGGGTTAGGTGGATCAATTGTTTACATCGCAAGCAAAAACGCCTTTGCTCCAGGTGCTGGCTTCGGCGGATACTCAGTAACTAAAGCTGGAATGCTCCAGTTGATGCGTATTGCAGCCCTTGAAGGTGGATCAGTTGGTATTCGCGCAAATGCAATTAACCCTGATGCCGTCTTTGATAACAGTAAGTTGTGGGAGGGCGGTATACGTGCGCAACGCGCCGCCGCGCATGGCGTAGCGCCAGAAGAGCTTGAGGATTTTTATGCATCTCGAAATCTTCTCAAAGTCCGGGTACAGACCGTCGATGTTGCCCACTCAGTTGCATTTCTTCTCTCGGATGAATCATCACGAACAACTGGAGCAGTCATTGCAGTTGATGGGGGAGTCTCAGCAGCTTTTCCACGTTAAAGACGGAGCTTCTGGCCGAGTTTAAGGTCTCTTAGCTTCCAGGGCTCACCGTCGACATATTGAAATCTTTAATAACCAGTGCTGGCGTTGCCATATTAAATACATCACCGGCCCATTCACGCGGTTGAGTCCACTCCGTTGCACCGGCATGCACAATCCGAGAGAGGGCTGAAACCGGCGAATCATTCCAACGGAAGTTATTGGTGGCACCAACAACTTCGCCGCCTTTAACGTGATAGACACCATCGCGAGTTAAGCCTGTAAGTAGAAGCGAGTTTGGATCAACCATACGGATGTACCAGAAGGTTGTAAGAAGTAGCCCGTTATCAACTTTCTTCACTAAATCCTCGTGCGTGCCAGTTCCGCCATCAACGCTAATAACTGCATTATCGCCCATAGGGGTGAAGTCGAGCTTTGTTAAGGCAGCAGTTGCACGTGTTTGGATCAAGGATTGCAAGGTGCCATCTTTAAACCAATTTACGCGCTTGATTGCTTGGCCATTATCGAAGACAGATGAAAATGGAGAGCTTACAGCCGTTGCAACAAAGTTGGCTGCTGGCAACTGCTTGTAATCAGGATCGGTAAAGAACTGGAAACCCACGTTTGAGAGTTTTTCTCCTACGCGAGTTCCGCCGCCTTTTTTAGAAAAGACTGATTGGCCTTCATGAGCATCGCGCGCCGCAGATACCCACATCATGTAGATAAATAAATCGGCAACTGAACCTGATGGTAGAACCGTGTCATAGCGACCTGCAGGCAGATCTACTTTTCTACCCTGCCAGGTTAAGCGCTGGCGTATCTGGGCATCGATGGATGCAACTGATACATCTTTAAAGTCGCGGGTTTCAACTCCATTCCAAGTTGAGCGCGTACGGTCGTGGGACTTGCCAGTCATCTCTACGCGACCAACGGGGGCATCTTTGCGAAGACGCAGTCCACCCTTTGATCCAATCCATGTTGTCTCACTTGTGTGTTCGGCATAACCAAAGAGTTCGATTGCATCGGCAACTGATCGCGAAAACATATCGCCAAGGGCTGGTGCAAATGTAGAAAATACCTCTGGGCCAGTAGGAACGTGGGGAGCGCTCCAATCACCAATAGAGAGATTGGTAGCAAGGGGTGCGAAATCTTCAGCTGCCCCGGCCGCCTTTGCCGCAGCAACTGCCTCGCCAAGAATCGTTGGAATATCGGCCAGAGTTACATCGGTTCGAGTAACTCCACCCGATGCCATACCGGCGGCGGTTGCAACAAATGCAATCACTGTTACGTTGCGCTCTTGAATAACACCATTAGTTGTTAATGTGCTGCCGGCCCAACGCAAGTTAGCTTGCGTTTTATCCTTTACAACAACGATGCAGTCATCGCATGTGGCACTAGATGTAATCTTTTCAATAAGATCTTGAGCAGAGATCATTTGCCAGCCTCCGCAACGGTATTAAGGATATTTACTTTGTCGAATATCGCCGCCGGGCAGCCATGGCTTACGGCTGCAACTTGGCCGGGTTGGGCCTTTCCGCAGTTAAAGGCGCCACCTAATACATAGGTAGATGGCCCGCCAACAACCTTCATAGAGCCCCAAAAATCAGTCGTTGTTGCTTGGTAGGCAACGTCTTTTAGCTGGCCGATGATTTTCCCATTTTTAACTCGGTGGAACTGCTGGCCGGTAAATTGAAAGTTATAGCGCTGCATATCGATAGACCAGGACTTATCGCCCTTAATGATGATGCCATCCTCCATCGATGAAACCATCTCATCATAAGTTGGTCCAGTTGGATTTGCAGCCAATGAGACATTGGGCATGCGTTGGATTGGAACGTGAGCGGGGGAGTCAGAGTAGGCGCAGCCATTACTGCGATCTCGGTTAACGCGGGCGGCGATGCGACGATCGAGCTGATATCCGACTAGTACACCATCTTTAATGATGTCCCATTTTTGTGCAGCAACACCCTCATCATCGAAGGCGACAGTGCTCAAACCGTGGGCAGTGTTTCGATCACCCGTAACGTTCATGAGCGCAGAGCCATACTTGAGGGTATTTAACTTATCGGGTGTAGCAAATGATGTGCCGGCATAGTTTGCTTCATAACCAATCGCACGATCTAACTCTGTGGCATGTCCAATTGACTCGTGGATTGTTAGCCAGAGGTTAGATGGATGCACCAGTACGTCATACCGACCAGGTTCAACTGAAGGCGATAGAGTTTTTTCGGCCAATAATGTAGGAAGCTCTGCAATCTCAGCATCCCAGTTCCAGTGTGTATTGCCCATCCACTCCCAACCAAAGCCGGCAGGCTGAGCCAAAGTACGCATAGATTCAAAGCCATTAGCACCGATGGAGATCGCTTCAATCTGAGTCTGAATACGCACACGCTGCTGTGTAGTACTTGTGCCGTAAGAATCGGCATAGTGCTTCTGCTCCTTAACATACATAGTATGGGCAGATGTGTGATTAACGCTTCCGTGCTTTAACAACTCATTACTTAAATGCGCTAGGCGATCTTTTTTATCAGAATCTGAGATTGAAAATGGATCGATTTCATATTCGGATACCCATGTTTGATGTGCATAGATAGGCTCGCTCACAAGGGATACAAGCTCAGTCGAAAGTGGTTTAGAGGTCTTAGCCATCGCAACTGCAGTAAGCGCTAACTTCTTGGCCGTTGCAACTGAGATCTCGGGAGATGATGCAAAGCCCCAAGCACCATCAACGATTACCCGAACGCCAAGACCGGCAAGAGTTTCATCACTTTGAGTCTCAGGTTTTGCATCACGCAGTGAAAGCAGGCCAGTGCGCGTGCGTTCAATGCGAACATCAACATGGGATGCACCAGCAGCTTGTGCTGCGCCAATCGCGGCATCTGTGACGGCCGATAGTGGAAGTGCTAAGAAATCTGCATCTACATTTTTTCTCACTCCCGAACCCTATTGCTCACTCGGGATAGATGCCAAGGAGATCTCTAACGCCGCTTTTTTGAGCTCAAAGCGGCGATAATTGGATAAATAGATCGAAAAACCACCCAAATCAGCGTGGTTGAGCGTGATTTAGGCTCTTTTGCTGGCAGGATTCATTATGTTAACTTCAACTAAGTACTGGAGAGTTCACAATGAATAAGAAAGAAATCAC
>WLNU01000100.1 GCA_009699645.1 Actinomycetota bacterium
AGCGAGCACGATACGGCCCGCAAGCCCGATTGGGCCCCTGATGATTACTATGAGATTAAATACCTACCTACCCCTGAGGGCGTCCTCTTTGCCTCAAGTGGTTGGAATCAACCAGGGTGGACGACGCTAGAGAATCATCATGCTGCCCTCGTTAACCGTTCGAGCTTTGAGATTGAAGTTATCGCGATCTAATTAAGGCTCTACGATAGGCACATGAACCGCACTTACACCGTTGAAACTTACGGCTGTCAGATGAATGTTCATGACTCCGAACGCATTGCAGGATTATTAGATGAGGCTGGGTATCTGCCGGCTATTGAAGGCGAACAGGCCGATATCGTCGTTTTTAATACCTGTGCCGTGCGAGAAAATGCCGACAACAAACTCTATGGAAATCTCTCATTTTTAGCACCGATCAAGAAGTTAAATCCATTGATGCAGATCGCGGTCGGTGGTTGCTTGGCCCAGAAAGATCAAGCCATGATTTTGAAGAAAGCTCCCTACGTTGATGTCGTCTTTGGTACTCATAACGTTGGCTCACTGCCAGTCTTGCTCGAGCGCGCACGCATCGAAGAAGAGTCACAAATTGAGATTCTGGAATCCCTAGAGCACTTCCCATCTACCCTTCCCGCACGGCGCTTATCAGCGTTTTCTTCCTGGGTCTCAGTATCTGTGGGCTGCAACAACACCTGCACTTTTTGTATTGTTCCCACCCTGCGCGGAGTTGAAAAAGATCGCGGCGCTAAAGAGATTCTCGCCGAAGTACGTGCCTTAGTTGATCAAGGTGTCATAGAGATAACGCTGCTTGGCCAAAACGTCAACGCCTACGGTGTTGACTTTGGAGATCGCCACGCCTTTGCTAATCTCTTGCGCGAATGCGGAAAGGTCGATGGCCTCGAGCGCGTGCGCTTTATGTCTCCTCACCCACGTGATTTTACCGATGATGTCATTGATGCAATGGCACAAACAAGCAACGTAATGCCACATCTACATATGCCATTGCAATCTGGATCCAATGCAATATTACAGTCGATGCGCCGCTCTTATCGCACCGATAGGTATCTAGGAATTCTAGATCGCGTGCGAACTGCAATGCCGCATGCATCTATTACAACCGACATCATCGTCGGTTTTCCAGGGGAGAGTGAAGTAGATTTCCAAGCTACTTTAGATGTGTGCACACAAGCCAGGTTCGCTGCGGCTTACACATATCAGTACTCGATTCGGCCAGGAACTCCTGCTGCGACTATGCCCGACCAAATTTCGAATGAAGTCGTAGGGGAGCGCTATACACGCTTACACAATCACCAGCAGTTGATCTCGTTGTCTGTAAACAAGGAGTCAATCGGTAAGAGTTTTAAGGTTTTAGTTGGCGATTACGAGGGCCGGCGAGATAGTGTGCAAGAGCGCCTGACTGGTCGAAGTGAGGACTTTCGATTAGTGCACTTTGATAACACGGCAACTGCTCGACCCGGGGATGAAGTAGAAGTAGCCATCACCGATGCATCTGCGCACTATTTAATCGGAACACCAGGTGCGGTTCGCACAACTCGTGGCGGCGATGCTCACGCCGCCCGCAGCGCTGAAAAGGTCAAGAGTGCAACGATGCTTGGAATGCCGGCGATAGCTAGATGAGTGTGATTGTCGTATGCGGGGCAACTGCCACTGGTAAGAGCGAGTTAGCCATATCTATAGCTCGCCACTTTGATGCTGAGATTATCAACGCCGATTCGATGCAGATTTATCGCGGTATGGATATCGGGACAGCTAAGTTAACAGTGAAGGAGCGCCAAGGGGTGCCGCACCATTTATTGGATGTTCTAGATGTTAATCAAGATTCAACTGTTGCTTGGTATCAAAGTGCGGCGCGGGCAGCGATTACTGATATCCAATCTCGCGGCAAGCGTGCAGTAATAGTCGGGGGCACTGGCCTCTATATTAAATCGATTTTAGATGAGCTCAACTTTCCAGATACTGATCCTGCTGTGCGAGAGAGTTTGGAAAAAGAGTTAGAGAGTATTGGATTAAATGCACTCTTTGAACGTTTGGAAAAGCTAGATCCAGCCGCTGCTATCGCTATCGATCGCGCAAACTCGCGTCGGGTTATTCGAGCTTTAGAGGTAATTGCAATTACTGGTAAGCCCTTCACAGCCAATCTGCCACGTGCTGCAAGTACTCGATATCCAGATGCACAGCAGTTTGGTTTAGTGATGGATCGCGAGAAGTTAGGTGAGCGAATTAGCGAGCGTGTCGATCGAATGTGGGAGGCGGGTTTTGTTGATGAGGTAGATGCACTTCTTAAAGCTGGGATCACCGATGCGCGCACTGCCCAGCTTGCTTTGGGATACTCACAGATAATCGCTTTTCGAAATGGATTAATGAGCCAAGACGAGGCGCGCGAGGATACTAAGCGTGCAACGCGACAATATGCTCGGCGTCAAGAGACGTGGTTTTCACGTGATGCGCGAATCACATGGATTTCGCCGGTTCAACCACGCTTAGAAAGAGTTCTGGCGCACTTAGAGAAGATAAACTTGCGGTAATGATTGCAACCTATGGCCATGGTACAGAGAATGACTTCGTACTCGTATTTGACCCAGATGACGAACATTCCATTACGACTGCTCAAACCGCCGCCATCTGTGATCGCGAAAGTGGAATTGGCGCCGATGGTTTAATTCGAATTGTTAAGCGCGAGAGTAAATGGTTTATGGATTATCGAAATGCCGATGGCTCTTTAGCTGAAATGTGTGGCAATGGTATCCGCGTCATGGCACGCTACTTAGTTGAGCGTGGTCATATGCCCGAAGGTATCTTTGCAATTAATACGCGGGATGGAATCAAGCATCTGCGTGTACCAATGGCCGGTGATATCTCTGTGAATATGGGGAAGGTGAGCGATGAGGCTGAATCTATTACTGCAGCAACTAATGGCCATATCTGGAACGGTTACAACATAAGTATTGGAAATCCACATGCTGTTGTCTTTGTCGATGACATCAATGATGTTGGTCCCATGAATGAACCACCCGTTGTAAGACCGCGAGACTCATATCCTGAAGGGGTTAATGTTGAGTTTGCACAGATAACCGGTGATCATGAACTTTCTATGCGCGTATATGAGCGTGGTAGTGGCGAAACACGCTCATGCGGAACGGGCACTTGTGCAGTAGCGCTAGCAGCGGTGCTTCACACTAAGGATAGTTTGCCATCTACATGGATTATTAATCCTCCAGGGGGTCGCCTAGAGGTTTCAATCGATGGACATTCAAATGCAACGTTGATTGGACCGGCAGTTTTAGTTAAGGATGTAGATATATCGGAGTTTTTACTTGCCTAATAAAGAGGTAGGGGACGAGTTCGAAGCGTTGATGCGCGAAAGTGCGCGCGTTGCAGCTGAATACGATTCAAGTGAGAGTGATGAGTTAGTTGATCCAACCCTTGAACTATCTGAACGCCACGCATTGCGTCGCGTTAAAGGTTTTTCAACTGAACTCCAAGATATCTCTGAGGCTGAGTATCGCCAACTACAACTAGAGCGCGTTGTTTTAGTCGGCGTTTGGACTGATGGCACATCTGTGATGGCGGAGAACTCTTTAGCCGAACTGAAAGCTTTAGCCGAGACTGCAGGCTCTGAAGTTTTAGAGGGATTGATTCAACGTCGCGATAAACCAGATCCAGCCACATATATTGGCTCTGGAAAAGTTGAAGAGCTGCGCCAAGTTGTCATTTCAACGGGGGCAGATACCGTGATTTGTGATGGCGAACTCTCACCATCTCAGCTGCGACAGTTAGAAGAGAAGGTAAAAGTTAAGGTAGTAGATCGAACCGCTTTAATTTTAGATATTTTTGCCCAACACGCAAAGAGTAAAGAGGGTAAGGCTCAAGTTGAGTTGGCTCAGATTGCATACTTACTTCCACGACT
>WLNU01000101.1 GCA_009699645.1 Actinomycetota bacterium
GATATCAACTATCTTGCCGGGATACTCTCCAGGTTTTGGACCGATGGGTTTCTTAGCCTTGCTCGTTGTCTTTGCCATGGGGGAGATTGTGCCAACTACATGGGTTAATTCAGGGGAGGGCGCGCCCCAACTGTTGCAACACACTTTGCTGCCAAGGCAGTGCCAGCCGATAACGCCTTCTCGAGCTCACGTGTTTCTAACCACATCGGAATAAATCCTGCGGCAAATGAATCTCCGGCACCAGTTGTATCGACGACATTAGTCGTAACTGCGGCAACTCTGACCGATTGATCGTTGAAGAGGGCCATCGCACCACGTGAGCCGAGTTTGATGACGACAAGTGGTGTGTACTCCCTTAGATTTTCTTCAGCGAGCTCAATCTGTGTTGAATCGCCTAAGTAGATCGCTTCTTCGGCGTTGAGCAAGATTCCATCCATAAGAGCGACCCAGGATAAAACCTCTTCGCGCGAGACAATCTTCATGGCCCCGGTTGTTGTTGGATCAAAGAAAATTGGGATCCCTGCCACTTTAATCTTTTTAACCATAGCAAGTACTGCATCGCGACTCCGGAAATCGAGTAATGCATAGCCACTTAAGTAAGCGCCGTCGATATCATCTAATGGAGGTAGATCATTTACCTCTAGATCTGCATTAGCACCATTATCTGGAAACATTGTGCGTTCGCCATTAGCATCGACCAATATGACAATTACTCCTGTAGGGCGGCCAGATCGCATTAAATTCATATGATCTACGCCGTATTTATCTAAATCTGAAATCAAAGCAAAGCCAACTGGATCATTGCCTACACGTGCGACAAGCTGGGCATTTGTGTTTGTACGGGTTATCCATGTTGCAACATTTGCAGCCTGACCGCCAGGGTGGGTAGATATTCGGCTCGCGGTGTCATTGCCATAGTTAATGGGCTCCTTTAGCTGAGCAATAACATCGAGTGCTAAGTCGCCTATGCAGAGAATCTTCTTCATATGAGGGCTACGGCAATCTCTGCAGCTAATGCACTGTTTGATTTAATAATCTCGGTGTTAATTGCAAGTGACTCACCTTGCGAGGCGGAATGAAAATGCTCGAGTAGGTATGGGGTTACTGCCTTGCCGTCGATTCCATCATGAACCGCCTTTGCCAGTCCTGTTGCCAAAATCTGATCGTGACGACTCTTTTCCATCTCATTTTTGACTGGATTTGCAACAATCAAAGCTTTGAACTGTGTGCCGATGGATGTGCGGGCCTTGATGATTGCTGCGATTTCTGCTGGGCTATCCACTCTGTACTCAAGGACATAACCCGAATCGCGCAGATAGAAACCAGGGAAGCGATTTGTTTTATATCCAACTAGGCCAATTGCCAGGGTCTCAAGGCGCTCAAGAGTTGCATGAACATCCAGAATCGATTTAACTCCAGCGCAAACTACGGTCATATCTAACTGTGAGAGCGCTGTTAGATCGGCAGATTCATCAAATGATTCATTAGCTCCGCGATGAACACCGCCTAGACCCCCAGTTGCGAAAACCTTAATGCCAGCAATTGCGGCTATATGCGCAGTTGCAGCAACTGTTGTTGCAGCACTTTTTCGGCTGGCAACGATAATGGCCAAATCTCTCACCGATGCCTTAGAAATATCATCGCGATTGGCGATAGCTTCAAGCTCTTCGATTTCAAGACCAACGTGCACAACACCATCTAAAAGTGCAATAGTTGCTGGCACTGCACCGTGCTCGCGAACAATCTTCTCGCACTCGATAGCAACGGCTAAGTTGCTAGGGCGCGGTAGTCCATGGCTGATAATCGTAGATTCGAGAGCGACGAGGGGCTTGCCCGCGGCAATAGCGGCGGAAACTTCAGCCGAGTATTTAATTGCGCTCTTCATATGCACAACCTTAGCGGATGTAATGAGAAGATACGCACGTGCATTTATCGCAGATAACTCCATCAATCTTTTCATCCCTTGGACTTAGTACTGCCGCCGATCAGATTAATGCCGGCCAGAGCCCAATGGGGCGAGAAATACTTTTTCTAATCGATGGCTTCGGCGCCAATGTTCTAGAAAAATACGCCAGCCAGATGCCAACTATCGCAAGGCTGACTCAGCATGCGATAGTCAATGCTTCATTTCCTTCGACAACTGCAACAAGTCTTGCAACGTTAACAACGGGAGTCCTACCAGGCGTACACGGCATGTTGGGCTACACCGTGCAAGTTCCACGCACTGGTGGACGTATTTTGAATGCGCTCAAATGGGATGAACGTGTTGATCCTATTAACTGGCAACCAGTACCAACGCTTTTTGAACGGGCCATGGCCGAAGGAATTCACGTCTCTCATGTTGCAGCCAAGCGCTATGAAAACAGTGGCTTTACTCGCGCAGTTTTTCGTGGCGCCGAATATCGGGGTGCCAACGTTGTGCCGGATTTGATAGCACAAACCAAAGATGCTCTGCGTAAAACGCCATCCTTTGTTTATCTCTATGTCAATGATTTAGATGTAGCTGGCCATAGCGATGGTGTGGGAAGTGAAAAGTGGCTGGCTGCATTGGCAATGATCGACCAAATGCTTGCAAGCCTTATGAAGGAGATGCCACAAGGCACTCGTATCTGGCTTACATCGGACCACGGAATGATTAATGTTGGAGAGAAGATTATTATTGGACAGGACAATCCATTATTAGAAAATATCGCTGTAATTGCCGGTGAACCTCGGGCACGACATCTATATCTAAAGCCTGATCACGACAGTTTCGCGGCGCGAAATAATGTTGCAAGTGTGTGGCAAGAGTTTTTGGGCGATTGCGCTGATGTTTTCACTCGCGAGCAAGCAATAACCAATAATCTCTTTGGCGATGTAGTCAGCGCCGATTCTCTGGACCGAATGGGAGAGGTGATTTCAATTGCTAAAGGGGCTGCTGTATTAATTGATCCAGCCCGTATTGATAAAGAGAGTGCGATGGTCGGCCATCATGGCGCCGATAGTGAGATAGAAACGCAGGTAGGGTTACTTACAACAACGCTTAGCTAGAAAAACTACTGATCTTCAGTTGGTTTAATGCCAAACATAATTTCATCCCAGCTTGGAACTTTCGCACGTGCAACTACGCCATCGCGTGCTGCTTCATCATCTGGCGCCTCTCGAATTACTGCAAGACGCGGAACTTCAGGCTCGGTTTCGCGCTCTTCGCGATGTGAAGGGTGATTGGACTCGGAGTAGACAAGTCCTGGTGCAACGATTGGCCGTGGTGTCGGTTCATCGCCCATCATCCAGCGTGCATTTTCATCAAGGGATGAAAGAAGTCGACGCGTTGGGTCAAAGTTCCACTGTGCAACGCCACGCCCACTTGAATGTGGATAGTGAAGTTCAACTGTCCATGTGCCATCTTCGTGGCGCCAAGTGATCCAAGAGAGATCGGCTAAATCAACGTTGCGTGGAGCAAGACGAGATACCACTACACCCAGAAGTGTTACAGGCTCACGCCCACCCTCCTTGCGAATCGGAATCTGTTGAGCTTGATCAATAATATAAATACGCTCCTGCAAGATTGGCCCTGAAAAGCGCTCAATCTTTTCCATTGAAATGTTATTTTCACGTGCAAGCTCTTCAGGTAGCTCGCCTGCACGTAGGCGTCGCTGAATCTCTTTAACAGAGATTGTCTCTGCATCTTGCTCAGGCACAGATGCAAGACGTGGTTGGTTTACCGTTGCACGGAGTGAGTCACTAATGCGAAGTGAGAACTCGTTGCCATCGCTATCGTGAAGTGAAAGATGAGTGCCCTCATCACTCTTTCCGATGAATCGCAGCTCAGTCATGTTTGGAA
>WLNU01000102.1 GCA_009699645.1 Actinomycetota bacterium
CAACGGCGCACTTTTTGCCTTTGCAAGTGCCTCTAAAAGCTTCTCTGCATTCTTTCCTATTACGGATCCAGCTTTACCATCTTTTTTCATAAAGAATTCAGATGTAGCCAGTTTTTCCCTAGTCAGGTGAAAGAGATCGGATTCATCGGAAATAATTTTTGCATCCAGGAGGGCGGCAGCGGCTTCATATCCCAAAACATCAATATCTAGGGCTGCGCGCGAACCAATGTAATAAATGCGCTCACGCAACTGTGCTGGACAGCTGCGTGCGTTAGGGCAGCGAATATCGACATCACCCTCAGAGATTGCACGTAAGAGTGATCCACATTCAGGGCAGTGCGTTGGCATAACAAATGCAACTTCACTTCCAGTCCGACGTTCAATCACTGGACCAAGAACTTCAGGGATCACATCACCGGCTTTGCGAATCACTACGAGATCACCAATTAGAACACCTTTGCGCACAATCTCTGATCCATTATGCAAAGTCGCATTAGTAACCGTGGAGCCTGCAACCTTGACTGGTTCCATAAATGCAAATGGTGTGACGCGTCCCGTGCGGCCAATGCTGACCTTGATATCGAGCAGCCGCGTCGTTACCTCTTCGGGTGGATACTTAAAAGCTATCGCCCATTTTGGCGCCCTAGATGTAAACCCTAACTGAGTTTGTGCAGCCGTTGAATCTACTTTGATAACTACGCCATCGATCTCGTGTTCAACATCGTGGCGATGTAATCCGTAGTGTTCAACGTATTTTTCAACTTCAGCTCGTGTTGCGCAGAGCGTGAAGCGATTACTAACTGGCAGACCAATTTCTTTAAGGGCCGCATAAGCCGCGCTCTGCGAGGCAAACTCAACTCCTTTATGTGCACCGATGCCGTGAACCACCACCGATAATGGACGTGCGGCGCTCACGCGGGGATCTTTCTGGCGAAGTGATCCTGCGGCGGCGTTACGGGGATTGGCAAAGAGTGGTTTACCTAACTCTTCCAAAGCATCGTTGAGTTCGTTAAAGGCGGCCAGCGGAAAAAATACTTCCCCACGAACTTCAATTAGCGATGGAATTGCGGCACCTACTAATACATGTGGCAGATTTTTAATCGTCTTGACGTTAAGGGTTACATCCTCACCAGTCACGCCATTGCCACGTGTTAAGCCGCGCACTAACTGGCCGTTTTCATACGTCAAATTAATTGCAAGACCATCGACCTTGAGTTCGCACAGATAGGTGGGTTTCGAAACCTCTTTTTCAACACGATCAAACCAGCTCGCAAGCTCGGCCGGATCAAAGACGTTATCTAAACTCATCATTTTTTCAATATGATCATGCTGAGTAAATGAAGTTGCAAATCCCCCACCAATGCCAAGTGTTGGTGAATCGGCCTCACGCAGCTCTGGATGCTTGGCCTCGAGCCCTTTAAGTTCAAGGAGCAGGCCATCAAATAATGCATCGGTAATCGATGGTGCATCTAATACATGATATTTAAACTGGTGATCACGAATCTCATTAATAAGTTCGCTCATTCGATGGCGGGCTTTGTTGCTCATTTACTCAGTCTCACAAATAGTTGCCGATCCAACAACGCGATCACCATCGTAAATAACCATCGCTTGACCTGTTGCTAGTCCCAGAAGTGGCGCCTCTAAAACTGCAACGAGTAATCCATTCTCCATAAAGTATGTACATGGCAAAGCAGCACCGTGAGCGCGTATTTGGACGAAGCCGCTTTGGTGGCCCTCATCAACTGAGGGACCACACCAAACGGCTCGCTCTCCTCGCATTGTTGTGATCGCTAACTCTTCGCGTGCACCAACGACAACGGTATTTGTCACGGGCTCGATCTTTAAAACAAAACGTGGTGAACCATCGGGAGTAGGAATCGTTAGACCCAGGCCTTTGCGCTGACCGATCGTGTATGTATATGCCCCTTTATGCTCACCGATTTTTGTACCGCTTTGATCAACGATTGGCCCAACTTCACTGCCTAAACGATCGCGCAACCAGCCTGCATTATCTCCAGATGGAACAAAACAGATATCGTGACTATCAGGTTTTTGTGCAACGGCTAAACCACGCGCCTCGGCCTCTTTACGGATATCAACCTTCGTCGTATCCCCCAGTGGAAATATCGCACCAGATATTTGTTCGATAGTGAGAACCGAAAGAACATAAGACTGATCTTTGGAGTGATCAACTGCGCGGTGTAATGTTTTTCCATTCATACCAATCTCTGTTCGCGCATAATGTCCTGTAACAACGCCATCAAAACCCATCGCTCGTGCACGATCTAAAACTGCGGCAAACTTTATTTTTTCATTGCAACGAAGACATGGGTTAGGGGTTCGACCGGCCGCATATTCAGCTAAGAAATCCTCTACCACTCCATCATGAAACTCTTCGGCCATGTCCCAGATATAAAAAGGAATACCAATGACATCGGCTGCACGACGGGCATCATGTGAGTCTTCAACGGTGCAACACCCACGTGCACCAGAGCGATATTTCTGCGGGTTGGCAGAGAGCGCTAAATGCACACCGATAACTTCGTGGCCGGCCTCAACTGCGCGCGCAGCGGCAACGGCAGAGTCAACGCCACCACTCATAGCTGCAATTAACTTCATGTCAGGTTTGCCGCCCTTCCACGGGCAATTACATCGGGAAGCACTGACACCACAAAATCACACTCACTTGTTGTGCTGGCAGCGCCAAAGGAAAAACGCAGCGATGACTGTGCAGTTATTTCACTATGTCCCATGGCTAGCAATACATGGCTTGCCTCATGAACACCTGCGCTACATGCCGAACCCGTTGAACAGGAAATATGCTCACCATCCATGAGCAATAAGAGAGTATCGCTCTGAGTTCCAGGAAATGTGACGTTAACGATTCCAGGCAATCGCTCTGATGAAAGGCCGTTAATTATCGCCTCTGGAATCAACGCCTGCAGCGATGAGATAAAACGATCACGAAGAGCGGCAACTGCATCAGCGTTGTAATAGGAACTAGTTGCCGCCGTTGTAAATCCGATAATGCCTGGTGCATTCAATGTTCCACTGCGGATTTCGCGCTCTTGTCCTCCACCATGTAGTAAAGATGGAATCTCAACTGTGCGCTTTAGAATGAGCGCACCGATTCCTAGCGGTCCACCGATCTTGTGAGCACTCAATGACATGGCAGTAACACCTAGGCTTGAAAATGATAGAGCTACTTTCTTAAAACTCTGCACTGCATCGGTATGTACAGGAATCTGACCGGCGATTCGTACTACTTCACCAATTGGTTGGATTACCCCCGTTTCATTATTTGCATGCATCACCGAAATAACTGCTATCTCATCTCCGCGCGTTTTGACTAAGTTGTCAAGAAAATTTATGTCAATAACACCATCATCGCTGACTGGTATCTGAATTACCTCTGCCTGCTCATGGGTTAAAAGCCAATGAGCTGGATCTAATATTGCATGGTGTTCGATGCTCGAAATTACAACAATATTCTTACCGCTAATTTGCCCAGCCCAGTACAGGCCCTTGAGTGCGATGTTATTTGCCTCGGTACCAGATGCAGTAAAGATAACCTCACTCGGAAGGCAGCCAGCTTCTTTAGCTAAAACTTCGCGGGCATCTTCTAGGGTTTTACGGGTTGCACGACCATGTGTATGCAGGCTCGATGGATTTCCAAGAACTTGTGCCTGATGAGTCATTGCAATTAATGCGCTTTCAACCATCGGTGTTGTTGCAGCATGGTCGAGATAGATCGAAGGCATGGGCTAATCCTAGGCTTTACGTGCGTTAACACCCTCCGTGGCCTTTGG
>WLNU01000103.1 GCA_009699645.1 Actinomycetota bacterium
ATTTAGGTGATTCCATAGATGTAAGCCTATGGGTGTACGTTAGGACATATGCACGTAGTCATCATGGGATGCGGTCGAGTCGGATCTTCTTTAGCTACCGAACTTGAAGCCGCTGGTCATAGCGTTTCAATCATCGATCAAACTCGTGAAGCCTTTCGTCGCCTCGGCCCAGATTTCAAAGGAACAACGGTTACAGGCGTCGGCTTTGATCGCGATATTTTGCGCGAGGCCGGTATTGAAAAGGCCGAGGCCTTTGCAGCCGTTAGTAATGGTGATAACTCCAATATCTTGGCAGCACGAGTAGCGCGCGAAATGTTTGGCGTTGAAAAAGTCGTTGCCCGAATTTATGACCCAGGCCGTGCCGAAATTTATCAGCGCCTTGGAATCCCAACTGTTGCAACTGTTTTATGGACAACCGATCAGATTCTGCGCAATCTTATTCCTGAAGGTTCGCGCTCTGAGTGGCAAGATGCAAGTGGAATGGTTGCACTCTGCGAGATGCATCCGCACAAGGAGTGGTATGGACGACAGATTTTACTCATTGATGCGATTACACATGCACGCGTTGCATTCATCACACGCAATGGCTCTGGAATGATTCCCGATGAGCACACAGTTCTGCAACAGGGTGATTTAGTCCATGTGAT
The DNA here is from genome assembly GCA_009699645.1 of Actinomycetota bacterium. The sequence continues at coordinate 648 of WLNU01000103.1, forward strand.
GGTCGCCGAAGCAGATACTGCCCGAGTTGAGGCAATCCTCGCACTCTCCCCAGAAATTGAGCGCTAATGAGAATCGCAATCGCTGGAGCTGGAAATGTAGGTCGTGCTATCGCGCGCGAACTTCTAGATAACGGACACCAGGTTCTACTCATTGATAGAGATCCTAAAGCGATCAAACTTGAGAGCGTTCCAGATGCAGAGTGGCTAATGGCAGATGCCTGCGAGATTGCATCGTTGGACAAGGCTCACCTGAATACCTGTCAGGTCTTGGTTGCGGCAACCGGAGATGACAAGGCAAATCTTGTTACCTCATTATTGGGCAAGACTGAATATGGCGTTCCACGCGTAGTAGCTCGAATTAATCACCCAAAAAATGAGTGGCTCTTTGACTCCTCATGGGGCGTCGATGTTGCAGTATCGACTCCGCGCATCATCTCTGCTCTAGTTGAAGAGGCGGTCAGTGTTGGCGATGTCGTGCGCCTATTCTCATTTAAGAAGGGCCAGGCCAACTTAGTTGAGCTCACTCTTCCCGATGGTTCTGCATGTATTGGCAAAACCGTTGAAGAGATCGAGCTTCCAGAGGATGCGACCTTGGCCGCCATTGTTCGCGATGGTCGTGTCATCACTGCTAAGGCTCACGATGTCTTTGCAGCTGGGGATGAACTTCTATTTGTCGCCTCTTCTGTGGCAGAGGAAAAGATTAAAGCCTGCTTTATCGCCTAATCAGTTGGTTTATGGACTGGTGGCGCGGTTTTAATAACGAGCCACGATAAGTATGCAGTAGCAAAGAATAATGGATAGCCCATCGCTAAGTTGACACTGCCTAATAAGTTAACGTTTCCACTTCTATAAATCGGATACTGCACAGCGATACGCAGAAAGAACATAGCTACCCAGATCCAACTTGCCCGGGTATAAACCTTTTTACGGGCGGGGTCCTTGCGCCATAAGAAATTCTCACCCAGCAGTGGACCAAGCACCACTCCTAAGAGCGGCCAGCCAACAAGATTGCCAATTAAATACGCTGTGCCATATGCCAGATTTGTTAGCAGCTTTGGAATATAGAAGTCGGAGGCGTTACCGCTCTTGTTTGCAAAGTAGGCACAGATTAATACTCCCAATAGACCAGAGACTGCATGTTGAATGGTGTCCTTTTTTGCAAGACGAACCATTGCAAGAAGAACTGAGAGGATTATTGCTCCGGTTAATGCCACCTTTAAATCATGCTTAACGTTAAAGAGAATGAGAAAAACAACGGCCGGCAAGCCCGAATCAATCAGCCCTTTTTTACCACCAAGGGCCCCCATAACCTTTTCACGATCGTGATTATGTTCGCTCATGCGCTGCCCGTTGATCCAAATCCACCAGAGCCACGTCCAGAGCCGGGAAGCTGCGAGAGCTCAATAAAATCGGCGCGTTCAACTTTTTGGATAACTAACTGCGCGATGCGATCGCCTTTTTTAAAGGAGATGGATTCGCTGCGATCATGATTGATTAAAATGCAGGAGATCTCCCCACGGTAACCAGCATCAACTGTTCCTGGAGCATTGACCAACGTAATGCCAGCTTTGATAGCTAGACCCGAACGTGGATGCACGAGTGCAACATATCCATCGGGAAGGGCAATTGCGATGCCGGTTGGAACAAGTTGGCGCTCCCCCGGTGCAAGCGTAAAATCAATCGTTGTTGTTAAATCAGCGCCAGCATCTCCACCCTTTGCATAACTCGGTAGTGGCACCGAGCTATCTAATCGCGTGATAAGGACTTGTACGTGTGCCATGTCTTAAGGATTAATCTCAAAATCAGGATCTGCAAAGGCTAATATCTCGGGGGTTTTTGCAAGCTGTGCAAGATACTCTTTTGGTGCATTATTTAAGAAATGATCCATCGGTACGATTACATAGAGAGCTGCTGCACGCACAACTACAGGCCCATCGACAGAGTTTAATCGACCTTCTGCACTTGTATATACCTTGCGATTTACTTGTCCAGTTATTTCAGCTGTAATGTGAAGTGTTGATCCCATGGGAACAGGTTTTAGAAAGTCGGTTTCTAACCTGCCCGTAACTGCAGGAGAACGTAGTAGCCACATTAATTTTCCAAGTGCCTCATCAAAGGCCAGCGATAACAAGCCACCATGAGCAAGCCCTGGAGCCCCTTGATGATTTTCAGTTACTGTAAATTGCGCCGTGATATTGGCACCGGCCCCGGCATATGCAACAAGGTGTAGACCCGTTGGATGAAGATCACCGCAACCAAAGCAGTGACCGAAGTGGGATGGAATTTTGGATCCGATGGGAGGCGCTTTCGGATGGCGCTCGGGAATCGCTGCTCCCTCTGGAGGTGTAGTGCTAGCGATACGACTCATAATCTAAGAGTATCCGATACCGTAACTCCTATGCGATATCGAGAAGTGATCCGTATGCCACTGTGGTTACTGGCCCTGATTTACTTCTTTTTGCTCTCCTTAGTTCTATCTATCTGGGCCGCCCTTGGCGATACGGTGGCGCTAGTATCATTTATCGCAGCCACAGCTCTCCTGCTACTTATTGCTATTAAAACTGCGATGGTCATCGAAGTAGATATGCACGAACTACGTGTAGGAAGAGCACATATCGCTTTAGAGTTCTTAGGTGCTGCACAATCACTGGCAAGTAGTGAAGTGCGAATTTTGCGAACACGTGATGCAGATCCAGCTGCCTACCTTGGCATACGTTTCTGGTCTTCAACAGGTGTGCGCGTTGCAATAAATGATCCGCGGGATAGAACGCCTTATTGGTTGATTACAAGTAATAACGGTGATGAATTAGTTAAGGCTTTAGCGTCGAACTAGTTGCACTCTCTACAAACAGCCTTTGTGCCCTCGCCTTTAGCCAGCTGAGTGATGTGATGAACTAAAAAACAACGTGAACAGGTAAACTCGTCCTCTTGTTTTGGAACAACACGCACTGCTAACTCTTCACCCGATAAATCTGCACCAGGAAGTTCGAGAGTTTCTGCCGCTTCTGCCTCATCGACATCTATCTGGCCGGATTGAGCATCGACACGCTTTGCCTTTAACTCTTCTAACGA
>WLNU01000104.1 GCA_009699645.1 Actinomycetota bacterium
ACGCTGGCGTTGAGAGATTCAGTGGTTGCACTAATGGGGATCGAGATAACGAGATCACATTTTTCACGGGTCAAGCGCGCTAAGCCTTTGCCTTCGCTGCCGACAACGATCATAAGAGGCTCAGATGCAATCTTCATTGTGCTGATGAGATCCTCTGATTCACCATCTAAACCAACAACAAAGAGCCCCTCTTTTTTCGCGGCATCAATTGTGCGTGCAAGATTTGTTACTTGTGCAATAGGCAAACGCGCTGCAGCACCTGCAGATGATTTCCATGCCGATGCCGTCATTGATGCTGCGCGACGTTCGGTCATGACAACACCTGCAGCGCCAAAGGCTGCGGCGCTTCGGATAATGGCACCTAAGTTACGTGGATCGGTTACGCCATCGAGTGCGACTATAAGTGCTGGATGCTTTGCGCGTTGCATAATCTCTTCAAAGCTTGAGTATTGAAATGGTTTAATGGCAAGGATTATTCCCTGGCTATTTGGAGAGATACCTTCCACTTCTGCGCGATGTGCTTCCCGAATTGGTAAACCTAAGTGAAGGGCTAGCTTTAAAGACTCAGCTACACGATCATCGACTTCAATGCTGCGTGCAACTAATAGTTCAGTCGATGGAACACTCTCTCGTAAGGCTTCGAGTACTGCGTTGCGACCTGCAACGATTTCACCGCGTGGTCTATCACCGCGTGGTGCACGGGCCGGTCTAATCTCTTTGCCATCGCTGCGCCCGGTAGTTACTCTGCCAGCGCCTCTAGTTGTTGTTTTACTTGAACTCTTTTTTGCAACGGCTTTTTTGCGCTTTGCAGCTGCGTGATAGGGACGGTCTTCAGCCTTTGGTGTTGGGCCTTTTCCAGTCAGGCGCTTTTTATTCTTACCACCTGTGCCACCGGCTGGTCCTTTTTTTGATGCGCGGATTGCGCCTTTACGGGATGAATTGCCGGCCATCGTTAACTCTTTTCCATCATCGACCAACGCGGCCCTTGTGCAGTGTCCTCAATTGTAATTCCTAATGCGAGTAGCCCATCACGGATGGCATCTGAGGCAGCAAAATCCTTACGCTCTCGTGCAGATGCACGCTCTGCAAGGGCTAACTTCACTACGCCATCCATCGCCTGCGTTAAATCCGTTGAACTGCCAGCGGCAAAATGGGAATCGAATGGATCACAGCCCAAGATCTCTAGAGCCCCTCGGATTTCATTGGCATTCTTAGTAATCGCAGCAGAATCGGCATCGGTGATTGCTTGATTGCCTAGACGCAGATTTTCAGCGATCGTGGCAAGGCCTGCGGGCACAGCTAAATCATCATTCATTGCCGCAGCAAATGATTTACCAATAATGGCCTGTGGTTGTGATCCGGTGATCTCAGTTGCCCGCTTTAAAAAACTTTCGATTCGGCGAAATGCTATCGCTGATTCATCGAGTGCTGACTGCGAGTATTCAAGCATTGAACGATAATGTGCACTACTTAAGTACCAGCGAAGTTCGATTCCACGCACACGCTGTAAAATAACGTCAACTAGTAATGAGTTACCAAGTGACTTACTCATCTTTTCACCCGACTGTGTAACCCAAGCATTGTGCAGCCAACGCTTGGCAAATCCATATCCTGCCGCCTCTGACTGTGCGATCTCATTTTCGTGATGCGGAAAGATTAAATCCAATCCACCGCCATGAATATCAAAGCTCTCACCTAAATAAGTATGTGCCATCGCCGAGCACTCTAAGTGCCAGCCAGGTCGGCCATCCCCCCACGGTGTTGGCCACGATGGCTCACCGGGCTTGGCCGATTTCCATAATGCGAAGTCGCGGGGATCTCGCTTTTTTGAAATAACCTCATCACCATCAGCGCTAACTAATAAATCATCGATGCGTTGGCCCGACAGGGTTAAATATCGCTTCAATTTACGGACCTCTAAATAGACATCGCCGTTGCCAGGGGCATATGCAGATCCATTATCGATAAGTATTTGCATGAGTTCGACCATCTGCGTGATGTGACCTGTAGCCCTTGGTTCATACGTTGGTGGTGCAACGTTAAGGGCATCAAAGGCAGCAGTAAATTCACGCTCATACTTCATAGCCAAGGCCCACCATGGCAGATTTTCGTGGCCGGCTTTATGTAAAATCTTGTCATCAATATCAGTAACGTTTCGAATTAACGTAACGTTGTATCCACTCTTGGTTAGCCAACGGCGCAAAGTATCAAAGTTAACGGCGCTTCGAATATGTCCAATATGTGGCGCGGCCTGCACAGTTGCACCACAGACATAGATTGAAACCTCGCCGGCTTTTATCGGAGTAAATTTTCCAACCTCGCGAGTTGCGGTGTCATATAAGTTAAGTGCAGACATTGTGTGATTCTAGCGCTTGAAAACAAGAGCCGATGCGATTGCAGCGATGCCTTTGCCCTCTCCGGTTAAGCCCATACCATCAGTGGTTGTGGCCGATAGTGAAACATCTGCGCCACCAAGTGCTGATGAGATTACTGCAATAGCTTCGGCGCGACGTGTGCCGATTTTGGGACGGTTACCAATAATTTGCACCGTTACATTTGAGATTGAATATCCTGCGGTAGTAATGATTACTAACGTCTCCTGGAGTAACTGCACACCACTTGCACCGGCATACTGCGGGCGATCGGTTCCAAAGTTGCTTCCTAGATCACCGAGGGTAGTTGCCGCAAATAGCGCATCACAGATCGCATGGGCTGCAACATCACCATCAGAGTGGCCATCGACGCCATCTTGGTCGGGCCAGAACAAACCAGCTAACCACAACTGGCGACCAACACCAAAGGCGTGGGCATCGCTACCAATACCGCTTCGATATGTTGAATCAAAGCCGAGAAAACCAAGGGCGGTATGTAGATCGGCCGCTGTAGTGATTTTTAGGGCTCGATCTTCTCCGGCAATGATCTTTACTTTTCCGCCATTGGCTTCAATGAGTCCCCCGTCATCAGTTGCATCTCCTCCAGCATGATGTGCTTCGCGCAATGCTGAGGTTAGAAATCCTTGGGGCGTTTGAACTCTCACGAGCGATGCGCGATCTGGAGTTGAAGCCACAAAACCATCGGATCCAACGCTTTGAATTGTGTCAACAACGGAAAGCGCCGGCACTACTGCAATATCGCCGGATTTTAACGCTGCAATTACACGACCCGCTAAATCAGTACTTGCTAATGCTCGGGCGGCATCATGGACTAAGACGTACTGACCTGTTGCAACCGCTAATGCATTGCGCACGCTAGCTGAGCGAGTAGCACCGCCCGTAACAACGGTGATGCCTTCGCCAACTAATTCACTTATCTGTTGTTCATATCCAGCCGGAGCGCTAATGATTAATTGATCGACAACGGGGGCAAGGGATGCAACGGCATGTTGCAACAGGGTGCGATCACCAAGTTGAATGAGTGCTTTTGGAATACCTGCGCCGAATCTTTCACCACTACCAGCGGCAGCGATGATGGCGGTTACAGACATTTAAATTACGAGGCGAGAACCTCGTCAAGGATTACTGCAGCCTTTTCTTCATCAGTGCGCTCAGCAAGAGCGAGCTCTGAAACAAGGATC
>WLNU01000105.1 GCA_009699645.1 Actinomycetota bacterium
TAGATTCTCGTTACCTTTAGAAGGCCTCCACTGATATTTGATATCTAGAATGTTAATGAAGAAATCATTTGTCAGCGACTCTTTTTTCTTAGTGAGCACACCAGTCTTTGAGCCATCGAAGTTAGCGCCGAGTACTCGCATGCCACCGACCAAGACAGTCATCTCTGGGGGAGTCAATGACAGCAGCGCTGCCTTATCAACTAGAGATACTTCAGCTGGGCGATTATCGGCTACATGCTTGTAGTTACGGAAGCCATCGGCACTTGGCTCAAGAAAAGCAAAGGATGCGACATCGGTCTGATCTTGCTTAGCATCGACTCGCCCGGGGGTAAATGAGACGTTGGCTTTGATGCCAGCGTTCTTTGCCGCGGCCTCGATAGCAACGGCGCCAGCTAGAACAATTAGATCTGCCATCGATACTTTTTTATCTGATTTCTTATTAAAACTTGTTTGAATCTTTTCTAATGTGGCTAGAACCTTCTTGAGCTCTTTAGGGCGGTTGGACTCCCAACTGCGCTGTGGCTCAAGACGGATACGCCCACCATTTGCGCCACCGCGCTTATCACTTGCGCGAAAAGTCGATGCAGATGCCCAGGCAGTTGTTACTAACTGCGCGATTGTTAGATCACTTGCAAGAATCTTCTTTTTAAGAGTTTGAATCTCGCTTTTACCGATTACTTTCTTGGCCTTTGCAGGAAGTGGATCCTGCCAAATCAACTGCTCTTTTGGCACTAGTGGTCCTAAGTAGCGTGAGACGGGGCCCATATCGCGGTGAGTGAGTTTGAACCAGGCGCGTGCAAAGGCATCGGCAAAGGCGTCGATATCTTGGGCAAAGCGACGAGAGATAGCTTCATAGGCTGGATCTGTGCGAAGTGCTAAATCAGTTGTGAACATAATGGGTGCATGAGTTGCACCTGAGATATGTGCATCGGGAACGTGCTTGGCTGCAGATGCATCGGTTGGAATCCACTGCGTTGCACCAGCTGGGCTCTTTGTCTGCATCCATTCATACTTAAAGAGGGTTGTGAAGTAGGAGTTATCCCATGTCGTTGGCGTGGCTGTCCACGCGCCCTCTAGACCACTTGAAATAGTCTGTGCGCCATTTCCACTTCCGAATGAGTTCTTCCAGCCAAGACCCATCTCTTCGATGGCAGCGCCCTCTGGCTCTGGGCCAACATAGATACTTGGATCTGCGGCCCCATGTGCCTTACCAAATGTATGGCCGCCAGCAATGAGTGCAACTGTTTCTTCATCATTCATCGCCATGCGGGCAAAGGTTTCACGGATATCGTGGGCTGAGGCGAGAATATCTGGAACACCATTTGGACCTTCGGGATTTACATAGATCAGTCCCATCTGCACTGCAGCTAATGGACTCTCTAATTCACGTGCACCGCTATAGCGCTCATCGGCAAGCCAGGTCTGCTCTTTGCCCCAATAAGTCTCATCGGGCTCCCAGACATCTGCGCGTCCTCCACCGAAACCAAATGTTTTTAATCCCATTGATTCGATTGCACAGTTACCGGTAAGGATTATGAGATCTGCCCACGATAATCTCTTTCCATATTTTTGTTTAATAGGCCATAGCAGGCGTCGTGCTTTATCAAGGTTGACGTTATCGGGCCAACTATTAAGGGGTGCAAAGCGTTGCATTCCAGCACCTGCCCCGCCTCGACCATCGGATGTGCGATAGGTGCCGGCGCTATGCCAGGCCATGCGGATAAAGAATGGACCGTAGTGACCGTAATCTGCAGGCCACCACTCTTGCGATGTCGTCATGAGCGCTTCAATATCTTTCTTAACGCTCTTTATATTTAGCTTTGCAAACTCTTTTGCGTAATCAAAATCTTTATCCATCGGATCTGAGGCAGGGGAGTGCGCACGAAGTACCGAGAGATTTAAATGGTTAGGCCACCAATCAGAGATGTAGGTGCCCTCTGTATTGAGCTTGCTACCTGTGTATGGGCACTGTGCTACTTCGGTCATCATTCCTCCAGATAAAAGAGATTTATATAGGGGCAAGGCTAACTGATTCAGGGCCAGAACAAACTCCAGGATTAGGGATGGAGCCAAATACCACTGCCAATCGGCGGTGACGCTAATCTGACGCCTAAATAGTACATATCAATTGAAGCCAATAGCGCAGAGGGATGGCAGAGAATAAATGTCCGAGTTTCTTAGGCGACGCACTCTTTTACAGGGGCTAATAGCTTCAACAATTGCCTTACTTTTTCCAGCCTTAGCTCAGGCTGCGGGCCCGCTTATTAAGCCGACCAAGATAGGGCAGAAGATTATTTTTCAGGGCTATACCTACAGCGTCGTTAAATCAAAGGGAAAGTTAATCTGGCTCAAAGGGGCCAAGTACATTCCTGCCAAGCCAACTGCTACGCCCACACCGAGTGCAACAGCTACCTCAACTCCAACGCCCACACCGAGTGCAACAGCTACCTCAACTCCGACGCCCACTCCAAGTGAAACTGCCACACCAACGCCCACTCCAACACCAACACCAGCTCCTACGCCAACTGCAACACCAACTGCAACAGCTACGCCCACACCAACGCCTTCACCGACATCTAAAGGTGTCGTGATAGCTCAGTCTTCACAGATTCTCGAGGGAAAGACAAAAATAGTTGATGCAAAAGATAATGATGGACGAAATCAAAAATTTGCGATCAGTCGTTTTAGCGGCAAAGTCTCAGTTTTTAGCACTATATGTACGCATGCAGGATGTGTCCTAGCAGTTAGTGGTGTAAATCTAGGTTGTGACTGTCATGGATCAGAGTTCAGTGGCGTTGATGGAGCTGTGACGCAGGGGCCAGCTAGAACGGCGTTAACTGTTTATCGCAGCCTTGAAGAAAATGGCTCCATTATTTTGCTCAAATAATCTTTGGCAAAGTCAGAGTTGAGAGCATTAAGGAAAATCTAGACGTACACACCCCGTAATTAAGCAAGAAAAAACCCCGCCATGTTCGTATACTCGCCGAATGTATGAAATCGCTTTGAGTGTTAGTGCTTGTCTGCGCTCGAAGACTCGCGCCGATATCGCCTGGATGATTTCATCCAATCCAAGCTCAGCGGCAACCGATGCCTTGCTGGTGACACCAGGGGGCGGTCGAATCGGGGTTTTATTAGGTAAGACATTTGATGGCCAGCTCGCCGAAGTTGCAACGAGGCAGCTACCAACGGGACGAATTCTTGAGCTATCGGTGAGTGAGTTTGAATCGGTGACATCGGGCCTGCCTGCCCAATCTAAGCCCCGATTTATTATCGTGCCAGCACATCAGATTTCGGCTGAATTGTGGCCAGCGCTTTTGGATCGTGAGCGCATTGCTTTAGTAGCACACCTTGATGGTGGAGAAGTAATTGAGACGAGCCTATTTACTGCAGCAACAATTGCGCTAGCAGATAGCAAAGTTGTTGACCTATTTAATAAGGGAGTCTCGGTCGTTGTTGAAGAGGGCGATCAAGTTATTTCAATTTATGCCCCGATTACAAAGTTAGTCATCGCA
>WLNU01000106.1 GCA_009699645.1 Actinomycetota bacterium
ATTCCAACTAGAGGTAATCCGCCCCCAGGGTGAGCCGAACCTCCAACGCAGTAAAGGCCTTTAATCGGTGAGCGGTTCTTTGCCCGCATAAAGGCGGCACGCGCTCCATTGCTAGATGTTCCATATATAGAACCACCAGGTGCTAAGACGGTGCGCTCTAAATCTGCCGGAGTTCTAATCGTGAGCGATTCAAGTCGATCTCTTACGCTAATTCCCCGTGCCTCAATCTGGTCGATGATGCTGTTTGCATATATTCGGGCAAAGTTTTCATCACTCCAATCAAATCCATCAATGCCATGGTGAGGGGCATTTACTAGCACAGACCAACTTTCAAGGCTTGCATCTTTGACCATCTGCTCATCGTTCGGTGCGCAGATATAGATTGTTGGATTTTGTACGGGTAACTTGGCTTCAAAAATCGAATCAAATTCTGCGTCGTAGTCCTGTGGAAACAAAATAGTGTGGTGATTAAGTGGTGCACTGCCATCTTTTCTTAGCCCTAGAAGCAGAGTAAAGCCAGCGATAGATGCACCAGCTCTCTTAAGATTCTTGCGTACCTTACGAAGCTTTCGCTTTTCACCCTTTATTAACTGATTATAAATAAGTGCGGCATCGGCATTAGCTATAACGGCATCTGCTCTAACAATGGTGCCATCAGATAACCGAACTCCTTGGGCAACGGCTTTTTCAACCGTAATTTCAGCAACCGAACTATTGAAATGAAATTCAACACCTACATCGATGCAGCGTTGATAGACCAGCTGCGCAAGTGTTCCTAGCCCACCTTTGATATGCCAAGCACCAAAAGCCTCCTCAACGTAGGCGATTGTGGCTAGTACTGCGGGAGCCTTACGTGGATCAGAGCCGCTGTATGTTGCATAGCGATCGAGAATATATCGAAGCCTCTGATCGGGTAACTGCTCGTTAGCAAAATCCCGTAGTGATTTCCATGGCGCAATCGTAAAGATATCTCGTATCAAGGTTGTACGTTTTAAGAGGGAGAAGGGGGAGCGAAGTTCAGATTCGATAAAGGGTTCGCGCGAAACATCCCACATCTTTGTGGCGCGCTTCATCATCTGCTCCCATTGTCGCGACACATCTTCACCATATGCGTTGCGAATCCCGTTTAGTGTGTGGTGTCGAGAAAGGTTTGCAAATGTCAGACTCGTGCCATCGGCAAATCGATAGTCAAAGGAGGGATCAACGGCTTTAATTTCACAGAGCTGACCAAGTGGTTTGCCCGTACGGATAAAGAAGTCCTTATACACGGCCGGTAAAGTTAAGAGTGATGGCCCCGTATCGAATGCGAACTTACCGATCCATTCGGTGCGCAGTTTTCCGCCATATGTATCCGATGCCTCATAGAGAGTTACTGAGTGTCCAGAGCGGGCTAATCGAGCCGCCGCAGTCATGCCACCCATACCAGCGCCGATGACAACGATCTTCATATCGACCGGCCCTTCCAACTAATCTCTCCGCGCATGAGATAGGAGTAGACAATGAGATAGATAAGCAATGTACTTGAAATCGGATGAAAGAGTGAATCGATGACTCGAGTCCGAGATCGGATGGCGCTCAATATTCGAGTGCCTACTATGAGTGCAAAGGCTAGCCAACCCCAAATTGAACCCGAAAGAGCAAAAACTAGTGGGGCAATACCTGTGAGAATGATAAATAAAATTGCACACAGTGATCCAAAAGTCGATCCGAAGGCATGGCGAAGTGATTTGCCATAACCTGCCTTAATCTCTCTCCAGGATGTATACATTCGGCACCGTGCAATATCGGCACCATTTACAACCACACCATGCGCACCAGATTTCACCAGTGCACGTGCCAGAAAGACATCATCTAGCACAGCGGCCTTGACTGATTCATAACCACCGGCCAGTACAAGTGAATCCTTGCGCACAATAAAGAACTGCCCGTTGGCAACTGCCATCGATTGAAATGAAGCTTGCTCAGCTATACGAAGTTGTAGCGTAGTCATCCAAGACCATTGCAAGAGTGGTTGAACCAAACGCTCAACTAGAGTATTTGCGATCTGTCGTGGGTAAGGAGAGAGAAAATCCAAAGCACTTGATTTCATTAACGTGATTGATCTACTTATTGCATCGGGGGTGATGCGAACATCGGCATCGATGGAGACAATGATTGTGCCATTAGATGCAGCCAAGAGTTGGTGTAGGGCCCAACTCTTACCAATCCACCCCGATGGCAAAGGTTCTCCCTGAATAATCTTCACATTTGTATAGCCAGATGCAGCCAATCTCAAGAATTCAAGGGTCTCATCTTCAGAGTTATCATCTAAAAAGATGAATTCAACTCTCTTAAGGGATTTCTGTGAAAGCAGCGATTGGACTAGTCCTGAAACATTCTCGGCTTCATTGCGCAGTGGCACGATTACGCTGACAGAATCCTCAATTTCGCTATCTACACGTGGTGACCTGATAGTAAAAAAATTGATGGTTGAAATCAGTAATAGCACAGTCGGCAGAGCTATGAGCCAAAGCATAGATTTTATGGGCGCCCTAACCAGCGTGTAAAGAAGTAGGGAGTCAATACAGCACCAAAAATACCGCCGGCAAAGAGTGCAATACCCGGGCGGTCAAAGAAAAAGAGATTTCCAACTATGCCTGAAAATAAACTCCACACCAAGAATGCATCTACTGCTGAGAAAGATGCACCAACTTTTCGACGATCGCGTGGCAAAATTAAATGCAAGATAGCAATCAAAGCCATTGCAGATAAGAGCCAGCCGAAGGTATTTGATAATGGAATCTCAGGTTGAAAAGGAACATGGGCACCGTTTACTACCCATGTCCATCGACCCGATGTAACCATTAATGGATCAAGAAATAGATCCCATGCAGCCATTACGAATCCGCCGTAGAGAAAGACCCAATGCCCTGCAACACGTCTGGATGCAACTAATACTGGATGCGCCATCATGATCCAGGCAAAGGGGACAACTAACGGAACAGAAAATATCTGAAAACCAAGATCTGGCGAGTATGAGTACTCACCAAAGGGCCAAGATGTGATGACACCAATATGTTCGATGATGAGGGCAAATAGAAATGTGAAGCCAAAATAGATACTTGCGTATCGGGCACCATAAGCAAGGAGTGCATGCAAGAGCATCGCACCTGCTGCCCAATAAACTACCGCGATTGTTACTACCCGCAAAAACTCACCGTCGATTAATGGATAGATTATTTGTAGGGCAATTGCGATAGTTAAAACTGCGACCAACATAATATTCATGCGACGCGAGATAGCCCGGCGGCGATTCCTGCGCGGCGAGTAGTGGCGAATCGACATGGATGTAAGTCTGCCCTATGTCAGGGCTTAGTCATTAATTGAGCCACGTATTTCTCGCACGGCAAAGCGGGAAAAGAGCTCCTCTGAGTACCATTTATAGGTACTTGTGTCTGCAATCGCCTTTTGGTG
>WLNU01000107.1 GCA_009699645.1 Actinomycetota bacterium
ACGCCGTATTTATCTAAATCTGAAATCAATGCAAAGCCAACTGGATCGTTACCTACGCGCGCGACAAGCTGGGCCTTAGTGTTTGTGCGAGTTATCCATGTTGAAACATTTGCAGCCTGACCGCCAGGGTGGGTAGATATTCGGCTCGCAGTGTCATTGCCATAGTTAATGGGTTCTTTTAACTGCGCAATAACATCGAGAGCTAAATCGCCTATACAGAGAACTTTTTTCATATTAACGCCACCGCGATTTCGGCAGCTAATGCACAGTTCGATTTAATAATCTCAGTGTTAATTGCCAGTGACTCACCATGCGAGGCGGAATGAAAATGCTCGAGCAGGAATGGGGTCACCGCTTTGCCATCGATCCCATCATGAGCCGCTTTTGCGAGTCCTGTTGCAAGAAATTGATCGTGACGGTTTTTTTCCATCTCATTTTTGACTGGATTTGCAACAATCAATGCTTTGAACTGAGTACCGATAGATGTGCGAGCCTTGATGATTGCAGCTATCTCATCAACATTATCTACGCGGTGCTCTAGATCAAAGCCTGAATCGGTTAAGTAAAAACCAGGGAAGCGATTTGTTTTATATCCCACTAGACCGATTGCAAGGGTCTCAAGGCGCTCAAGAGTTGCATGAACATCGAGAATCGATTTAACTCCGGCGCAAACAACGGTCATATCTAACTGTGAGAGCGCTGTTAGATCGGCAGATTCATCAAATGATTCATTAGCTCCGCGATGGACACCGCCTAGACCCCCAGTTGCGAAAACCTTAATACCAGCGATAGCTGCTATATGCGCAGTTGCAGCCACGGTCGTTGCAGCGCTTTTTCGGCTGGCAACGATAATGGCCAAATCTCTCACCGAAGCCTTAGAAATATCATCGCGATTGGCGATAGCTTCAAGCTCTTTAATTTCAAGTCCAACATGCACAACGCCATCTAGTAAGGCGATCGTTGCCGGTACTGCCCCGTGCTCGCGAATAATCTTTTCACATTCGATAGCAACGGCCAAGTTGCTGGGGCGTGGTAGTCCATGGCTGATAATCGTAGATTCGAGAGCAACGAGGGGCTTGCCCGCGGCAATGGCACCGGCAACTTCAGCCGAGTATTTAATTGCGCTCTTCATATGCACAACCTTAGCGGATGTAATGAGAAGATACGCACGTGCATTTATCGCAGATAACTCCATCGATCTTTTCATCCCTTGGACTTAGTACTGCCGAGGATCAGATTAATGCCGGCCAGAGTCCAATGGGGCGGGAAATACTTTTCCTTATAGATGGCTTCGGCGCCGATGTTCTAGAAAAATTCGCCAGCCATATGCCAACTATCACAAGGCTGACTCAGCATGCAATAGTCAATACTTCATTTCCATCGACAACAGCAACAAGTCTTGCAACGTTAACAACGGGAGTCCTACCAGGCGTACACGGCATGTTGGGTTACACCGTACAAGTTCCACGCAGCGGTGGACGTATTTTGAATTCACTCAAATGGGATGAACGTGTTGATCCCATAAACTGGCAGCCAGTACCAACGCTTTTTGAACGGGCCTTGGCCGAAGGCATTCACGTCTCTCATGTTGCAGCTAAACGCTATGAAAACAGTGGTTTTACTCGCGCAGTTTTTCGTGGTGCCGAATACAGAGGCGCTAATGTTGTACCTGATCTGATTGCGCAGACAAAAGATGCACTACGCAAAACACCATCCTTTGTTTATCTCTATGTTAATGATTTAGATGTAGCAGGCCATAGCGATGGCGTAGGTAGCGATAAGTGGCTAGCTGCATTGACAATGATTGACCAAATGCTTGCCAGTCTCATGAGAGAGATGCCACAAGGCACTCGCATCTGGTTGACATCAGATCACGGAATGATAAATGTTGGAGAGAAAATCATTATTGGACAAGACAATCCATTATTGGAAAATATCGCTGTAATTGCCGGTGAACCTCGGGCACGTCATCTATATCTAAAGCCCGATTACGACAGTTCCGCAGCGCGAAGTAGCGTTGCAGGCGTATGGCAAGAGTTTTTGGGCGATCGTGTCGATGTTTTCACTCGCGAGCAAGCAATAACCAGTAACCTCTTTGGCGACGTAGTCAGTGCCGATTCGCTAGACCGTATGGGAGAAGTGATTGCAGTTGCTAAAGGGGCTGCTGTATTAATCGATCCAGCCCGTATTGATAAAGAAGGTGCGATGGTTGGCCATCATGGCGCCGATAGCGAGACAGAAACGCAGGTAGGTTTGCTTACAACAACGCTTAGCTAGAAAAACTACTGATCTTCAGTTGGTTTAATGCCAAACATAATTTCATCCCAGCTTGGAACTTTCGCACGTGCAACTACGCCATCGCGCGTTGCTTCATCATCTGGGGCCTCTCGAATTACTGCAAGACGTGGAACTTCTGGCTCAGTTTCACGCTCTTCGCGATGTGCAGGGTGATTGGACTCGGAGTAGACAAGTCCTGGCGCAACGATTGGCCGTGGTGTTGGTTCATCGCCCATCATCCAGCGTGCATTTTCATCGAGGGATGCAACAAGTCGACGCGTTGGATCAAAGTTCCACTGCGCAATGCCGTGCCCGCTTGAATGTGGATAGTGAAGTTCAACTGTCCATGTGCCATCTTCGTGGCGCCAAGTGATCCATGAGAGATCGGCTAAATCAACATTACGTGGAGCAAGGCGAGATACCACTACACCAAGAAGTGTTACAGGCTCACGCCCACCTTCTTTGCGAATCGGAATCTGTTGAGCTTGATCAATAATATAAATGCGCTCCTGCAAGATTGGTCCTGAAAAGCGCTCAATCTTTTCCATTGAAATATTATTTTCACGTGCAAGCTCTTCAGGTAGCTCGCCGGCACGCAGACGTCGCTGAATCTCTTTAACAGA
This sequence comes from Actinomycetota bacterium, assembly GCA_009699645.1. The sequence goes on from WLNU01000107.1 coordinate 2,901, forward strand.
GATTGTGTCGGCCTCTTGCTCGGGCACAGATGCAAGACGCGGTTGATTTACAGTTGCACGTAGTGAGTCACTAATGCGAAGTGAGAACTCGTTGCCATCGCTATCGTGAAGTGAAAGATGAGTGCCCTCATCGCTCTTTCCGATAAATCGCAGCTCAGTCATGTTTGGAAGAGTAACCGATGAGCGCCTTATAAGTAGTGAAGTAAGGCAGCGTGGCTACAAGGGCGGCAATCATAAATCCCAGCGGAACCCAGTACGCAGTTTGTGCGCCGTAATTATCGATTACCAACCCTGCGATAACGCTAGAGAGTGCGCCACCCAGCGGCATTCCCGCCACAACCCAGCTCAGTGTCTCTGTGATTTGCCCAGGGGGCACGGCAGATTCGGCGACTCCGTATGCATTAACAATGAGTGGGGCGATAGCAAAGCCATTGAAAAAGAGGGCTACTCCAAGGGCTAGAACTGACTGCACGAAGAGAAGTGGAATACTCAAAACTGTCAGAGAGAATAGAAAGAATATAAA
>WLNU01000108.1 GCA_009699645.1 Actinomycetota bacterium
GGCTCAAAATAAAGACGGTTGCTAGTGTCATAATCAGTTGAAACAGTTTCGGGGTTGCAGTTGATCATTATCGTTTCATAACCTGCAGCACGCAGTGCAAAGGATGCGTGCACGCAGGAATAATCAAACTCAATACCTTGACCGATACGATTAGGGCCACTACCTAAGATAATTACAGCCGGAGTTGTTCGTGGTCGTACCTCACTCTCCTCCTCATAACTTGAATAGTGATATGGAGTGAAGGCTTCAAACTCGGCGGCGCACGTATCGACGGTTTTATACACCGGGCGGATATTTAAGTGATGCCTAATTCGTCGGACTTCATCCTCAGGGATCCCCCGTAGTAAAGCGATCTGTGCATCTGAAAAGCCTGCAGATTTAGCATCTTTTAAAAGCTCCATACTGAGTTCACCCGGCAGAGCGATCAGTGCTGCATGCTCGTTAATTAACTGAATCTGTCGCAAGTACCATGGATCGATTTTGCAGGCTGCAAAGATTTCGTCGATCGTTGCACCTGCCCACAAAGCACGTTGCACCTGCTGCAGCCGATACTCAGTTGGCACGGCTAGGGCCGATAAAAGCTCCTGTAGTTCATCGCCTTTGACTTGCGGCCATGTAAATATCGCTTCTTTGCGCTCCAGTGATCGCAGCGCCTTCATCAACGCCTCCGAAAACGAGCGGCCAATAGCCATCGCCTCTCCCACGCTCTTCATGGTCGTTGTCAGACGTGGGTCGGCATCGGCAAATTTCTCAAAGGCAAATCGCGGCACCTTTACAACTACGTAATCTAATGTTGGCTCAAAAGAAGCTGGTGTGAGCTTAGTAATATCATTCTGAATCTCATTAAGGGTATAGCCAATAGCTAACTTGGTTGCAATCTTAGCAATAGGAAATCCTGTTGCCTTTGATGCCAAGGCACTTGAACGAGAAACACGTGGGTTCATTTCAATAACGATAATCCGTCCATTTGCCGGGTTAACGGCGAACTGGATGTTGCATCCCCCAGTATCAACTCCGACCTCACGGATGATATCTAGAGATAAATTACGCAACATCTGATACTCAACATCGGTCAACGTCATAGCTGGCGCGACGGTTATCGAATCACCGGTGTGAACACCCATGGGATCAATGTTTTCAATACTGCAAACAATCACAACATTGTCTTTGCGATCGCGCATAACTTCGAGCTCGTACTCTTTCCAACCGATTATTGACTCTTCCAGGAGCACTTCAGATGTTGGGCTGTGTCGAAGTCCAGCACCAGCTATCTGATCGAGTTGCTTGGCATCAAATGCAATACCAGAACCTAACCCCCCCATCGTAAATGAGGGACGAATAACGACTGGAAAACCTAACTCTTTTACTCCCTCAATAACATCGTCCATCGTATGACAAATAACAGATTTAGCAGATTCTCCGCCAACCTTCGCTACGATTGCGCGAAACAACTCACGATTTTCGCCGCGATTAATCGCATCCACATCGGCGCCGATTAAACGTACTCCATATTTTGCCAGGATTCCTTTATGAAATAGTTCAATAGCGGCGTTAAGTGCCGTCTGCCCACCAAGAGTTGCTAAGACTGCATCGGGCTTTTCATGAGCGATAATCTTTTCAATCGCATCAGATGTTATAGGTTCGATATAGGTAGCATCGGCAAACTCTGGATCGGTCATAATCGTTGCGGGATTAGAGTTAACAAGAACTACGCGAATCCCCTCCTCGCGCAGCACGCGACAGGCTTGTGTACCCGAATAATCAAATTCGCATGCCTGGCCAATAACAATAGGTCCACTACCGATAACGAGAACTGATTTAATCGATGGATCTAGTGGCATTAGACAGGCGCTTTCTTACTCATCAAATCAATAAAGCTATCAAAGAGATATGCCGCATCGTGCGGCCCGGCGGCAGCTTCGGGATGATACTGAACTGAAAAAGCCGGGCGGTCCAGTAACTGTAAGCCCTCAACGGTTCCATCATTGAGCGATACATGTGTAACTTCGCCTCTGCCATAAACCGTTGAAAACTGCGCATCGGTAGGGGCTTTGAGTGCAAAGCCATGATTATGTGATGTTATCTCTACTGTCCCAGTGTTCTTATCGATTACAGGTTGATTAATCCCGCGATGTCCAAATGTCAATTTGTAGGTTTCAAATCCCAATGCCCGACCTAATATCTGGTGCCCAAAACAAATTCCAAAGATAGGGATCTCCTTCAATAATACTTTGCGCACTAAATCAATTGTGTCCACCATGGTTGCCGGATCGCCAGGACCGTTAGATATAAATACACCGTGTGGATTTAGCGCTGTAATTTCCTCAATAGTTGAGTTAAATGGGAGAACATGAACCTCGACTCCTCGCTCGGCTAGAGCCTTTGGGGTTGCAGCCTTTATCCCCAGGTCAAGGGCGGCTACGACAAATTTTCTCTCTCCAATCGCTGGTACGACATATGGCTGTGAAGTAGAAACATCGGCAACTAAAAATGCGCCACTCATTGCCTCTATTTTACGAACTTCAACGACCATTTCTTCACGGGAGAGATCTAGTCCAGAGAAAATACCTACACGCATAGAGCCACGATCGCGAAGATGGCGTGTAATTGCCCGTGTATCAACGCTTTGGATACCAATTATATTGTTAGCGATTAATTCGGCCTCTAACGAGTTTTCGCTGCGCCAGTTTGATGTAAGTGTCGATGGATTACGCACAACGAAACCAGCAACCCAGATTTTGGAAGACTCATTATCGGCAGTGTTTACTCCAGTGTTACCAATATGTGGCGCAGTCATCACGACGACTTGCTTGTGATACGAAGGATCGGTGAGCGTCTCTTGATAGCCAGTCATACCTGTTTGAAATACCGCTTCGCCAAAAGTTTTACCGGTAGCTCCCCAGGATTTTCCTTCGAAAATTCTGCCATCATCTAAAACAAAGAATGCCTTACTCACCGAGCACCACTGGATTCAACAATTGTGCCGTTCATGAGTGTTGGTGTTCCGTTAAAGAATGTATGTGTAATGACACCGGGCAGCTCGTAACCATGGAAAGGGGTATTGCGACTCTTGGATGCTACTAAATCCCTATCGACGGTCCATGATGCGCCGGGATCGATAATCATTACATTGGCACGCGCACCGATCTCTAAGTTTCGGCCCTGTTCGACATAGCCTGCGATCTTGGCTGGTGCTGTCGATAATCGATCTGCAACTTGCGCCCAGTTCATAAGCCCTGAATCAACCATTGTTTTTTGAACAATCGAGAGAGCGGTTTCAAGACCTAGCA
>WLNU01000109.1 GCA_009699645.1 Actinomycetota bacterium
AGTAGAGATAGAGGAGCGTAGCGATGTCATTAGCTTTATATCGCAAGTACCGCCCCTCCGTTTTTGCCGATGTTATTGGTCAAGAACATGTCACCGTTCCACTATCGAATGCATTAACTGGTGATCGCACACATCACGCATATTTATTTTCAGGTCCACGTGGTTGTGGAAAAACATCGAGTGCACGAATCATGGCGCGCTCGCTTAACTGCGAAAAAGGCCCAACACCTAATCCATGTGGGCTCTGTCAATCATGTAAAGACTTAGTGGCAAATGGTCCAGGATCCTTAGATGTTATTGAGCTCGATGCAGCCACACATGGTTTAGTTGATGATGCGCGTGATTTACGCGATAAAGCATTCTTTGCACCAGTGCAAGGGCGATACAAGATTTATATTATTGATGAGGCGCACCAACTTGGGCCAGGGGCTGCTAATGCCTTATTGAAAGTTGTTGAAGAGCCACCTCCCCACGTTATCTTCATCTTTGCAACAACTGAGCCAGATAAGTTAATTGCAACTATCCGCTCGCGCACACATCACTATCCATTCCGCTTAGTTCCACCCGGAATTCTGGCGGCGCATTTAGAAAAGATCTGCAATCTTGAAGGCGTAAGCGTTGCTAAAGGCGTAATCCCATTAGTTGTTCGTGCATCGGGTGGCTCGGTCCGTGATGCGCTATCTGTACTGGGCCAACTACTTGCAGGTGCTGGCTCTGATGGAGTTAGCTACGACATCGCGATTCAACTACTTGGCTTTACCGATGGTGCTTTGTTAGATGATGCAATTGACGCCATTGCCGCCCACGATGGAGCGAGCCTGTTTAGGACGATCGATCGAGTTATTGAATCTGGCCATGATCCGCGCAGATTTACAAGCGATATGTTGGAGCGAATCCGCGATTTAATGATTGTTGATGCTCTCAAAGATTCAACGGCTAACTCAATCCTTCGCGATATGCCAGATGATCAGATGGAGCGGATGCGCAATCAAGCTAGTCGAATCGGTAGCGCCAATCTCTCTCGCGCCGCCGATATCGCCGCCGAGGGACTTACTCAGATGCGCGGTGCGACAGCTCCTCGTTTAATGCTCGAACTCATTTGTGGCCGCATACTGTTACCAATCGGTGACTCAAGTGAATCGGGAATGCTCTCGCGTATCGAGCGTTTAGAGCGTGCAGAGAACTTAGCTCCAATGAGCTCTGCTCGCTCTTCAGAGCCCGTGGTTAAAAAGACAGATGCGAGAGTTGAAATTAAGAAGAGTGATGAAGCAGAGGTTACAGCTGACGTTAAAACCTCTGTGTCAGCCGAACCTGCTGCAAGTCACTCTTCAGCAAAACAACACGGTGCCTTCGATATCACGGCGCTACGCCGTGCATGGCCCGATGTAATCGAAGATGTGAAAAAGCGACGCAGGCTTACCTGGTCGCTACTGAGTGCATCGGCTCAAGTATTGGCCGTTGATGATGCTGCGATAACAATTGGAATTGTTAATGCCGGAGCCCGTGATTCATTTGTGCGCTCTGAATCTAATGAGATTTTGCGCAAAGCTTTTGTAGATGTAGTGGGCATTGATCGTGCGATTGAATGCGTAGTAGATCCATCAATCGATACAAATACTCCTGCTGCACGCGAGGTTCGTACATCAGAGTCACCAAGTGATAAAACTCTATTATCGGGTGCTGCGCTTTTGGCACAAGAGCTCGGCGCCAAGTTGATTGAGAAGTAATAGATGTCGGGAATGTATGAAGGTGCAATTCAAGATCTCATCGATGCACTAGGTCGCTTGCCAGGCATTGGTCCAAAGTCGGCCCAACGGATCGCTTTCCATATTCTGCAATCCGAAGCTGAGATCGCGGCAGCTTTAGTTGATTCAATCCGCACGGTTAAAGAGCGCGTAAAGTTTTGTACAACATGTGGCAATGTCTCTGAAGAGGATGAGTGCCGCATCTGTCGCGATCCAAGGCGAGAGAACTCATCGATATGTGTCGTTGAAGAGAGTAAAGATGTCATTGCAATCGAGCGCACACGTGAATTTCGCGGCAAGTATCACGTGCTCGGGGGCGCGATCTCTCCCATCGATGGAATCGGCCCAGAGCAGTTACGCATCCGCGAATTAATGTCGCGCTTAAGTGATCCTGAAATCAAAGAGGTTATCTTGGCTACCGATCCCAACCTTGAGGGCGAGGCCACTGCAACGTATTTAGCGCGCATGATTAAGCCACTGGATATAAAGGTCTCTCGTCTTGCATCGGGTCTGCCTGTTGGTGGGGATCTTGAATATGCCGATGAGGTTACGCTCGGGCGGGCCTTTGAGGGTCGCCGCAACGTTTAATCCCACAATGTGGTACGCATAACGTCTCATATATTGAGAAAAATAGGAAATCTCTTAGCGCCAATGAAATCTATAGGCCACCATTGATACATGGGACTGATTGTTCAGAAATACGGCGGCTCATCGGTGGCCGATGCCGAGGGCATGAAGCGGGTCGCCAATCGCATCGTGGCGGCAAAGCGCGACGGCAATCAGGTCGTCGTTGTGGTTTCGGCGATGGGGGATACAACCGATGAGCTAATCGATTTAGCTAAGCAGATCACACCAATCCCATCGGGGCGCGAGTTAGATATGTTGCTCACTGCAGGTGAGAGAATTTCAATGGCCCTGCTTGCCATGGCAATTACAAATTTAGGCCACGAAGCCCGCTCCTTTACCGGAAGCCAAGCTGGCGTGATTACAACGTCGACACACGGTCGCGCTCGCATAATCGATGTAACACCTGGGCGAATTCAAGAGGCGCTCAAAGAGGGCGCGATTGCAATCGTCGCTGGTTTTCAAGGAATCTCGCAAGATACAAAAGATGTCACAACACTTGGTCGTGGAGGAAGTGACACAACTGCAGTTGCACTTGCAGCGGCCCTTGATGCCGATGTCTGTGAAATCTATACCGATGTCGATGGTGTCTTTAGCGCCGATCCACGAGTAGTACCTACTGCACGCAAGTTAAAAAGCGTTACATACGATGAGATGTTAGAGCTAGCGGCAAGTGGGGCAAAAGTTTTGCACTTGCGTTGTGTTGAATATGCACGCCGATATAACTTACCGATTCACGTACGTTCATCTTTTTCTACCAACGAAGGAACTTGGGTGGTTAAAGATCACCCAGAAGGAGCAGCCATGGAACAAGCAATCATCTCAGGC
>WLNU01000011.1 GCA_009699645.1 Actinomycetota bacterium
AATAAGGTATTCTTACCGCTTGAAGTATTGGGGTATGGGGTAATTGGCAGCCCTGCTGATTCTGGTTCAGTAAGTCTAGGTTCGAGTCCTGGTACCCCAGCGCAGTACAGCTCTACAACGCTCTACAATTAAATATGTTTTGTCCTAGTTAAAAAAGATTTACAGGCACGGCCCCGTCGTCTAGCGGCCTAGGACTCTGGCTTCTCAAGTCAGCTACGAGGGTTCGAATCCCTTCGGGGCTACGTATGGTTTCAATGATGAAAGTTCTTCCGGCATTCATTGCAACTGCCTTTTTATTGGCCCTAGTGCCAGGACAGACCGTTGCAATGATTCTTCGCCAAGCAATTGTTGGTGGCACCAAAACTGCCTACACAACGGTTATTGGTACCAGCACCGCACTCGTTTTCTGGGGTGGGGCATCGGCTATTGGCTTATCTCAAATCTTTGCTAGATCTCATACGGCTTATACGGTGTTGAAATTTACTGGAGTAGCCTTTCTGACTTTTTTAGCTCTTCAAACACTATGGTCCCTGCGAAAAGAGTTCGGCAAGTTTGATTATGAGGGAGGCACAACATATGGATTTGTACCAGCTTTTCGCTTAGGATTAATTACAAATTTAACAAATGTAAAAGCGGCAGTATTTGCAGTTGCCTTTATCCCTGCATTTGTCCCATCAGATTTCAACTTAGGATGGGGAATCTTCCTTTTATCTATCGTTCAAGCCATCACATCGGCTTCGTGGTACTCCCTTTTAATTAGCATGATTGGAAGAGCTACAACCACTTTGGCCAAACCTCAGGTGCGCCGTGCATTAACCGCCTTTTCAGCTGTTGGAATTCTCTTTTTAGCTGCAACGCTCTTACTTACTTCGCCACGCTAAATCTTTAACTTGCAAGCTCCATAGGCCACTTCTCGCTACTCTGTACTAATGGTTGTCATCAAAAGTATGGCGACACTGTATTTAGGCGGTTCTTCATGGTAGCTACAATCGAAGAGGGAACATACAATTTAGCCTGGCATAAGGCGATATTTCACAATATAAAAGGAATCCCTCAAGCTTTTACATGGAGCGCACTTTTTTCTGGAATGTTAATCGTCTTTATTTCAACAACTGGTCCAATCGCAATTTTATTTCAAGCCGCCAATGCCGGTCAATTAAGTGATCAATACACGGCTTCTTGGCTCTTCGCAGTCTTTATTGGCTCAGGTGTTTTTGGGTTATTGCTCTCACTGCGCTATCGAATGCCGATTATTGGATCATGGGCATCTACAGTCACTGCTCTTTTAGTAACGGGACTCGTTGACCATCCTCTGCCAGAGGTTGTAGCTGCATATTTTCTAGCCTCCATAATTTTATTGTTCATCGGAATGACAGGTATTTTCTCCCGAATAATGTCGATAATTCCACATGCTGTGATCATGGCGATGTTGGCTGGCGTGCTCTTCAGTTTTGGACTTCGTATATTTACTTCATCCAAGGCAGAGCCACTTATTGGTTTTGGGATGATTCTTATCTACTTTTTAGGACGGAGATTAAAATGGCGCGCTCCGGTATTTGGCTCCCTTTTCGTCGGCGTTATAGTTGCAATACTGCAATCTAAATTGAAGGTGCCACGTTTTGAATTTCAATTAGTCGAGCCTGTGTGGATAAATCCAGTTTTTTCTCCAGATCTAATCTTTACTTTGGTAATTCCAATTGTCTTGATGGTTATGACGACTCAAAATGCAACTGGAATTTCACTGATTCAATCTGCAGGCTACAAAGTTCCAATTAACAACATCGTCACTTTAGGGGGCTTTTTATCTATTCTGGGGGCTGGCTTTGGTGGTGCTGGTGTCAATGTTTCAGCCATGACCGCAATCATCGCACTAGGTCCAGAGGCCGACCCTAATCCTCAAACCCGATATTTTGCGGGAATTAGTACTGCGCTCACCTATATCTTTGCCGGACTCTTTGCCGGAATATTTTTATCTTTATACGCTTCATTTCCACCGGCACTGACAACTGTCTTAGCCGGCTTGGCATTGTTACCCGTCATTAGTGCATCGATAGCTGAGGCTGTTTTGGAACCAGAATATAGGGATGCAGCAATTGTTACCTTCTTGATTTCAGTGTCAGGGATTTCAGGATGGGGAGTAGGTGCTCCATTTTGGGGATTACTTGGAGGTTTCTTAGTTCATCATTTCATTAGTTTTAAAAAGAGAGCGTAGAGTTTTAGTGTGATTCGCGGGTAACTTCTGGTCCACTAGAGCCACGCAGAAAATCTAAATCTGCACCTTTATCTGACTGCATAACGTGATCTATATACATGCGCTGCCAACCACGAACGGGATTGGCATAGGCTTCCTGAGACTTAAGCGATGGTGTTCTTTGACTAATCTCTTCATCGGTTAATTTCACATTAATAGTTCGCGCTAAAACATCTAGCTCGATGATGTCGCCATTTTGAATAATTCCTAGTGGACCTCCGGCGGCCGACTCAGGGGCCACATGCAAAATAACAGTTCCATATGCCGTACCGCTCATGCGACCATCACAGATACGGACCATATCTGTAATGCCTTTGGCAAGTATTTTGCGTGGAAGCTGCATGTTTGCAACTTCAGGCATCCCTGGATATCCCTTTGGACCACATCCACGTAGTACGAGAACGCTATTTTCCGTTACTTCAAGCTCATCACTATCGATACGTGCATGAAAATCTTCGATACTCTCAAAGACAACTGCAGGACCTGTATGTTTTAAAAGGTGTGGGCTTGCAGCCGATGGCTTAATTACTGCGCCAAGTGGGGCTAAATTTCCACGAAGTACTGCAATCCCAGCGGTCTCTTGCAGCGGATTCTCACGGGTGCGTATTACATCAGAATCATAGATTGTGCCTTCACCCAAAGTTTTAATAAGTGCTTCACCAGTGACAGTAATTGCCTTTGGATTAAGCAAAGCTTCTAACTGGCGAAATACAGCGTGTAATCCGCCGGAACGGTAAAAATCCTCCATTAAATACTTTCCAGATGGCTGCAGATTCACAAGCAAGGGAATTTTCGAGCCAATGGCATCAAAGTCATCAAGGGTTAGATCTACACCTAAGCGTCCAGCAATTGCTAAGAGGTGAACTACGGCATTAGTCGAGCCACCAATTGCAGCTAAAGCAAGAATTGCATTTTCAAATGAGGCCTTTGTCATAATCTGACTTGGCTTTAAATCTTTCTTAACCATCTCGACAATATGTCGACCAGAGTTATGTGATGCTTGAAGCAGACGTGAATCAGCTGCAGGAGTGCCTGCAACTTCTGGAAGAGTCATTCCGAGTGCTTCGGCCATAATTCCCATCGTTGATGCCGTTCCCATAGTGTTGCAATGTCCACGACTTCGAATCATTGAAGACTCTGATTTTAAAAACTTCGCATTACTGAGAAGGCCTGCACGCACCTCTTCGCTCAAGCGCCACACATCAGTTCCACAGCCAAGGGGGTTGCCTTGGAAAGTTCCCGTTAACATCGGGCCACCTGGAATAACTAGCGATGGAAGATCAACTGAGGCCGCTCCCATAAGAAGGGCTGGAATTGTTTTATCGCAGCCACCGAGCAGAATTGCACCATCAATAGGATTAGCCCGCATCAACTCTTCGGTAGCCATTGCAACCATATTCCGCCAGAGCATCGCAGTTGGTCGCACTTGAGTTTCACCGAGTGAGAGCATTGGTAGATTCAGCGGTACGCCGCCGGCCTCCCACACACCGTTTTTTACACTCTGTGCAATCTCATCTAAGTGTGAGTTACAAGGGGCGAGATCTGATGCGGTATTGATGATGGCGATTTGAGGTCTGCCATCGAAGGCAGAGTCTGGGTTGCCTCTTCGCATCCAAGCCCGGTGTATGTAGGCATCACGAGAATCTCCGGCATACCAGTGCGCACTTCGCAAGTATCTGCTCCCTTAAAATCGAAATGAAAGTGGCGCGAGCATAGCCTTTCAACGAATACTTCGTCTAGCATAAGCGCTCTTATGAAAGCTTTTGTTGTACATTCACCTGGTCAAGCCAGCATTGAAGAGGTTGACCCACCTACTCCTCAAGGAAATCAGGTGGTAGTTGAGATTGCTCGTGCTGGAGTATGTGGCACAGATGTAGAGTTTTTTAATGGCGATATGGCCTACTTTGAAACTGGTGAAGCACACTATCCAATGCGCCTTGGTCATGAGTGGTGTGGAACTGTAGTTTCACTTGGAGAAGGCGCAGATAGAAAATGGCTCGGCAAACGTGTTACTGGCGACACAATGCTAGGTTGTCAAAAGTGCAAACGTTGCTTAACGGGTAGACAACATGTATGTGCCAATCGTTATGAAATTGGAATTAGAAATGGCTGGCCGGGGGCGCTAGCAGAGCAACTGCTTGTTCCTGCACATGCATTATTTTCACTTCCAGATTCAATTGATGACACGATTGGCGCACTTATTGAGCCGGGTGGAAATGCACTTCGAGCTGCGCAAGCCGCACACGCAGGTCCTGGAAAGAAGGTTTTAATTTGGGGAAGTGGAACGATCGGATTATTAACTGCGCAGTTTGCAATTGTGATGGGTGCAGAAGTACATATGATTGGCAGAAATGTATCGACACTTTCCCTGGCTCGAACGTTAGGTGTTTATAGCGCTATGCAGGAGCTTGAAGAGGTTGAAGGTGGCTTTGATGCGATTATCGATGCGACCAACAGCAAAGATGTTCCAGCGATGGCTTTGAGCGCAGTTGAGCCAGGTGGTCGGCTTGTCTATATCGGAGTCTCTGGAGAGCCGAGCATGATCGATAGCCGTGCCCTTGTTCTCAATGACGTAAGCGCAGTTGGAATTCTTTCAGCCTCACCGGGACTAGAAGGTGCTATCTCCTTCTATTCAAATGGCACAGTCGATCCGCGGCCAATAGTTGCTGCAACGGTTGGATTAGCAGATACAGCCGATGTCTTAGCTGGCAAGCGGCCGATTGGTGCTGGAATTGGTCCTAAAGTTCACATCGACCCAAGGGCATCTCAATGATTAATATTCGAGAGCTTTCAAGCCAGGTTTCAGATTTAGGGGAAGGTCCAATCTGGATTGATGATAGAAATGAAGTGATGTGGGTTGATATACCTGGAAAAAAACTGCACTGTTCGGATTTTGATTCGGGCCTGACAAACACATGGAGTTTTCCAACTTCAATCTGCGCATTTGCAGAAAATATTAATGGTGGATATATCGCAGCGACCTTAGTCGGATTTGGAGAAATAGACGCACAGGGGGAGCTACACCCGATGCACACTTTTCTAGATATAAACATGAGATTTAATGATGGAAAAGCCGATGCTGCTGGTCGTTTTTGGGCTGGAACTACTGCCTTAGATTTTGCTCCCAATCGTGGAAGCCTCTACGTGGTTGAAGTCGATGGAACGTATCGGAAAGTTTTGGAGAATATAACGCTCTCTAACGGTATGGGTTGGTCTCCATGCAATCAATATTTTTACTACATCGATAGCATCCCAGGGGTTATGAAGCGCTTCGATTTCGATCTAATAAAGGGAACTATTGAAAATTCGATTGATTTCATTGTTTTTGACGCAACTAAGGGAATACCAGATGGAATGACGGTTACCAATGACGGACTACTCGTTGTTGCATTGTGGGATGGCTCTCGACTGGAAGTATTCTCAGCAGAGGGTAAGAAGATTGATGAGATTCTTCTTCCAGTACAACGCCCAACCTCATGCACTTTTGGAGGTGCCGATGGCGCCACCCTCTTGGTTACATCATCGGGGCAAGATCTGGATCGAGCTGCCCAGCCATTGAATGGGAAATCTCTCGCAGTTGATGGCACTGGATTAAGTGGAGCTACAAGCCGCGCATATGGCAGTGTCGACTTCTCGATTGTGGCACAGTAGATTTCGATGGTGCGGACACGGGTCGAACTAAGTGCTTCACATATTGCCGCAATTGGTCAGATGGTTGATGGGCGTATCTCAACCAACCAATCGGTTTTAGAGCTGCATGGGCGAGATGAGTCGGCATTTCCACCAATTAATCCCGATGCCGTTGTCCACGTCCTCTCAACACAAGAGGTTTCAGATGTTCTCAAATACTGCAATGCCAACGATATTCCAGTGGTGGCCTTTGGAGCTGGAACCTCACTAGAGGGCCATGTCCTACCGCTTTATGGCGGAATATCATTGGATTTAAGTGGCATGGACAAAATTCTTGAAGTAAGACCAGATGATTTAACAGTTCGTGTTCAAGCTGGTGTCAAGAGAATGGCTTTGAATAAAAAGATTTCATCCGATGGAATCTTTTTCTCAGTCGATCCTGGCGCCGATGCAACTATTGGTGGAATGGCCGCAACTGGTGCTGCTGGAACTACAACAGTGCGATATGGATCTATGCGAGAGAATGTTTTAAAGCTTACAGCCGTCTTAGCTGATGGAACGATTATTGAAACTGGGCGTGAGACCAGAAAGCAATCTGCCGGCTATGACTTAACTCGTTTAATCGTTGGTTCAGAAGGAACGTTGGCAGTTATTACTGAGATATCTTTGAGGGTATTCGGAATTCCAGAGCGGATGGCTGCAGCGGTCTCTAGATTTCCTACATTAGCTGCTGGCGTAGAAGCCGCAATTGCAATCGTTAGATCTGGAGTAGCAATCGCACGATGTGAATTTTTAGATGCTCGATGTATCAAAAATGTAAATCTTTATGATGGTCTAGCTCTAGAAGAGGCTCCCACATTACTTTTTGAGTTTCATGGAACCCCTCGTGGTGTCGAAGAAGATGCAACTGTTGTTCAAGAAATTGCGGCGGAGTTTGGTGGTACAAACTTTGAGTGGACATCTGAAGAGGGTGCACGTCGAAAACTATGGCAGGCTCGACACAATGCATATTGGGCGGGATTGGCGGCATATCCAGGCAAGCGAGCAATTAGCACTGATGCAGCTGTACCACTATCCAAACTCGCAGAGGCCGTGGAGATCACTGAAAAAATTCTCGCCCAATCTCCATTCCCCTTCTCATTCCTCGGCCACGTTGCCGATGGAAATTTTCATGCATTCATCATCACCGATCCAGAAAAGCCAGAAGAGTTGAGTGCTGTGCGGCTTTTAACCCATGAAATGACTTCGGCAATAATCACATTAGGTGGAACCTGCACTGGCGAACATGGAATTGGAGCGGGAAAGATCGAGTCCCTTGAAGAGGAGACTGGCATCGCTGCAGTTAACTCCATGAAGGCGATCAAAGCCGCTCTCGATCCCCGAGGAATTCTGAACCCAGGCAAGATTTTCACCTAAAGCCTGCCCTTGACGGCGGCACCCAGGCCACTTAATATCTGTATACAAGGTCGAATACGCAAACGAACATTGGATGTAGTGGGAGGGCTCAATGGTGGCGGGTTTAGGACAGCCAGAGATTCGAGATCTCTATCTTATTAAGCAAATTCAGCGTGAGATTGCCGTCGTTGTAGGAGCCGAGCACGTGAGTACCGATCCCGCAATTTTGCATGAGCAATCATCGGATTGGTCTTGGATTTCACAACATTTAAATCTTAATAAGCTGCCAGTTCCAACTGCCGATATCTATGCAAGCCCAGGAACGGCAGATGAGGTCGCAGAAGTTTTACGTATTGCCTGCGAATATAAAATTCCAGTAGTACCTCGTGGAGGCGGCTCTGGCACGCAAGGTGGAACTTTTGCAATCTACGGTGGAATTGCAATGGATCTTCGGCGCTTAAATAAGATCATAGATATAGATGAAGTAAGTATGGTTGTAACGGCTGAGGCCGGAATAGTAGGACCAGAGCTTGAAAAGGTTCTAAATGCTAAGGGTTTAACAATGCCGCACTACCCAGGCTCATTTCACTTTGGTGCAACTCTTGGCGGATATTTAGCAGCACGTGGCTCCGGTGTAATTTCAACTAAGTATGGAAAAGCCGAAGATTTAGTTTTACAACTAGAGGCTGCGATGCCTCCAGGTAAATTAATTGAGACGATGAAAGTTCCAAGTCACGCATCTGGTCCTGGAATCATCCAAGCAATAGTGGGATCAGAGGGAACGCTCGGGATTATTACTAAAGCAACGATGCGTATCGAACGCCTTCCTGAATCACAGGTTTTTCTCTCCTATGGATTCAAAGATATAAGTACAGGAATAGAAGCAGCCCGCCTTATTATGATTAATCGTTGGCGCCCAGCCGTTATTCGACTCTACGATGAAGCCGATAGTGCCAAACTCTCCTCATGGCTAAATTTAGGTGTTGAAGGTGTATTGATTGTCATCATGTGTGATGGAACAAAAGAGTTAACTGCCCTAGAGTCGAATGAGATTGCCAAGTTGTGTGAATCAGTCGGCGGAAAATCATATGGACCAGAAGTTGGACAGATGTGGTGGGATGGAAAATATGAGCCTTTTAAGCATGGAAACATCCCCGCACCTCCTCAGATATTTGGAACAACTGACACATGTGCCCGCTTTGAGGATTTAGAGAGGATTTATTGGGCTAAAAAAGAGGCGATTGAAGTTGGATTTGCCGAATATGGCGCTCGATATACCGCTCACTTTTCACATTGGTTTCCTTGGGGCGGCATGATTTATGACCGCTTCTATATTGATAATGGACCTAAAGACTCTGATGAAGCGATAGCACTTCATGATCGAGTGTGGGATGCAGCGATAAAAGCTAGTCTCGATAATGGTGGCTCTCTGAATGAACACCATGGTGTCGGGTTAAAGCTAGGACGGTTCATGCGCATGGCGCATGGAGCCGCATTTGATTTACTCCTCGGAGTAAAAAACGCTTGGGATCCGGATGGAATCCTAAATCCAGGGAAACTTGGATTTGGTCCTCCGAAGAACAGGCAACATTAATCACCCAACTGATTCTTTTTGAAGGGAGAGTCATGCACTTATCAATGCACAACTGGATGCGCGCAGAGCCTATTAAGGTGACCGTTGCGCGTTTAGCAAAGTACGGATATAAAAGTATCGAAATTAGTGGTGAGCCTGAGCAGTTCGGTCTTAATGGAAGTAAGGACACCAAGAAACTCCTTGATGACTACGGCCTAAAGTGCTGGGGTTCGGTAACTCTTATGCTGGGTGAGCGCAATCTTGTTGCACTTGATCCAGCTAAGCGTGCAATGTCGGTCAAGTATGTTAAAGACTGCATCACAATGGTTAAAGAGCTTGATGGTTATGAGATGACTATCGTTCCTGCAACAGTTGGAAAAGTTGTAGCCGATGCGACTCCTGATGAAGAGTGGAAATGGGCAGTCGAGAGCATGAAAGAGATTTACGAATATTCAGAGAAGTCGGGCGTTCGTCTTGCTATCGAACCTTTGAACCGTTTCGAAACCTACTTCATTACTCGTGCCGAGCAGGCGATGGCGCTAGCTGAAGCTACTGGGCCAAACTGCGGAGTCTGCCTTGATGCATTTCATATCAATATTGAAGAGGCCGATATCTATGAGGCTATTCGAAGCACAAAGGGTCGCCTAACCGACTTCCACGTGGCTGAAAATAACCGTATGCCAGCTGGTCATGGCGACTATGACTGGAAGAAAGTCATCGAAACATTGAAGAGCATCGGATACGACGGTGCATTGACCGCTGAATTCGTCGCATCGATCGACCGCACACCAGTCAATCACTACAAGAACGCTCTAGAGACTGATTTCTCTAAGGTAGATATCAGCCCAGAGCAACTCAAGTTCATCATCGACCACGGTTCTAACATTCTTACCGAAGAGTTTTACGACTGGTTAGTTGAAGAGAACGCTAAGACACTTCTTCACCTGATTTAGTAGTAGAGGGCGAATCGGAAGTAAAAGTGAGCAAATCTGTTCTCATTATTGCAACCTTGGATACTAAAGGTCCTGAGGCCGCTTACATCCGCGACGGCTTAAACCGTCTTGGAATTAAGACGACCGTTATTGATACTGGAATTTTGGGTGAACCACTCGACATTACTCCAGATATCTCTCACGAGGAGTTAGCCAAATTTGGCGGAATAACTCTTCATGAGTTACAAAACTCTGGGACCAGGGGCAGGGCTGTAGAGCAGATGCGAAGATTTGTTATTGATAAAGTGCAAGATCTATATTCAAAGGGTGAAGTCCTCGGTGCCATCGGAATCGGTGGCGCTGAGGGCTCCGTGATGTCTGCTGGGGCGTTAATGACTTTACCTATTGGAGTTCCAAAATTAGTTTTATCGCCAATTGCATCTGGGAGACATGAGTTTGGCCCTCTAGTTGGCACGAGTGACATGCTAGTCATGCACACCGTAATCGACATTCTTGGCTTAAATAATATTTCCAAGACTGTCTTTGATAATGCTGTCGCAGCAATGGCAGGACTTATTCAGTATGGGCATCCACTCGCAAAACCACCAGAAAACAGTAAATATGTCGCAGTAACGATGTTAGGCAATACGACCACTGCAGTGATGGCGCTTCAAAATGAGTTAGCCAAGTATGGATATGAAGTAATTACATTTCACGCAAATGGTGTTGGTGGATCGGCAATGGAAGAGCTCGCAGAGGCGGGACAATTTGTCGGAGTTATTGATTTCACACCATCTGAGGTAGTTGGAGCCATAGTTGGTGGGATCCATAACGCTGGCCCCGAACGTATGAAGCGAGTTGGCGCACTTGGAATTCCTCAGATTGTAGTGACAGCCTGTGTAGATTTCTCGGTTCACCATACAACATCAATTCCACCTGAGTTTTCCAAGCGCCCTATTTATGATCACAACCCTGAGTTTGCTTTGGTAAGAGTTAGCAAGGCAGAGATTATTGAGATAGCTAAGTACTTAGCAGAGTGCGCAAATTTAGCTACAGGAGCGATCGAAATAGCAATTCCAACTCAGGGTTTTTCAATTCCTAACATCCCAGGTGGCGTCTTTTGGGATCGCGAAGCTGATGCAGCTTTTGAGGAAGCTCTCATTAATAATACAAAATCTAGTGTGCGGATCGAAAAATTCGCGATGCATGCAAATGCACCAGAGTTTGGCATAGCAGTTGCACAGCGTTTTCTCTCACTCATCAACGTCAATTCCACGAAATAGCAAAAGGAGCAATCATGAACTACGCGACACCTCAGAGAAAAGTTCCACACATTACAACTGGAGACGGGGATTTCCGCAATAAATTTAGGTCGTGGAACATTGCAGACCTAACATTTGTAGATATAAATGAATATTTGAAGGAAAAGGATGTAATTATCGTACCGATGGCAAGCACTGAACAACATGGTCCTCACTTGCCGCTGTATACCGACACAATCACTGCCATTGAAGTCTCATCACGAGTTTCAGAGCAAATCGGAATTTTGCACACTCCACCGATTTGGACTGGCTACTCACCACAGCATATGTATGGACCTGGCCAAGGGCGTGGAACGATTACTGTTCGAGCCGAAACTCTGAACGCCTTGATGTATGACATTGCACGTAGCTTGATTCACCACGGCTTTAACCGCATCATCTTTGTGAACGGACACGGCTCTAACGTTAAAGTTGTAGATCCAGTTCTACGCAAACTGCGCTATGAGACAAATGCGATGATTGGTTTTGTTAAGCCATATATGGAGCGTTATACCGGTATTCTCGCCGGTCTTATGGAGAATCCTCCTGAGGAGACACCGGGATGGCACTCCAGTGAGTTGGAAACTTCGCAGGACATGGCTTGGAATGAAGACTTGGTCCGTATGGAGCGTGCAGTAGATACCCGTGCTCATACTCCAGCATTTCTACCTAAATCATTTAGTAAAAATGATGGAATGCCAGATGTCGAATTTGAAGGTTATCAATACTTCCAATTCCCAATGGATCACCATGAGTTTGTTGACAACGGCATAATTGGAAATCCAATGCGAGCAACAAAGGCTAAGGGCGAAGAGGCCTTCCATCGTTTTAGCACGCATGTTTCAAAGGGAATATTAGAGCTCATGAAGATGCCAGTAACAGTGATAAACCGAGAGTTCATAAATCGGGTCTGAGTTTACGTGCCTGTAATATCAATTGGAATGATAAGAAAGGAATGGTAGTGATAAAAGGAAAGAACGATGAATTCTTGATAAATAAGAGTTCAGAATCTTTAGGTGATGATGCCTATGAGTGGCTAGTTGCTGCCATTACCTCCTTTCGAATTCCAACTAATAGCTCTATCTCAGAGAATAAATTAGCTTCAGAGCTGGGTGTTAGTCGAACTCCTGTGAGAGAGGCACTTAAGCGCTTAGAGAGTGAGGGCTTAGTCAAACGTGGTGATGCCGGTCGTTTTACCGTAGCGATGTTAACTGGCAAAGATGTTGATGAGGCGATTGATTTCTTACTTCTCTGCGATGTTTATTTATTTCAGAAAGCGGCAGAAAATCTCTCAGATTCAGATGGCAAGCTTTTGAGCTCATCAGTAAAAAATATGGCCTCATCGGCAAAACAGGGAGATCGTGATGGCTGGATAGCAGCCGATCTAGTCTTCCATGAGACGATTATGCGATCGGCAAACAATGCATTGGTAGCCGATTCGGCTCGTAATACGCGACGAAGAATTCAACGTTTTTGGGCGCGTTCTTTATCTGGTGCAAAGGATTTAGCTACCTGTTCTGATGAACATACCGTGATTGCGCGTGCAATTTTAGATAAAAACATGGAGGCTATAGAACTTGCTGTTATAGGTCATCTCTCACATCTGAGATTGAACATGCAGGAGATAGTGGATTCTATGGCACCATTTCTAGGTATTGCAGTCAAGAGTGAGCGGGGGCGATAACAATGAGATCGATGGCAAGGGGGATTGACTGAGCGCCGTGTTGCCACTTATATACAGGTATAGAGCTGCATTTAAATATAGTAATTTTTTAAAAGTAGAGAGCTTCGACTGAGTTAAAACAGAAAAGAGGGAGAGCAGATGGCCAAGGTGCTAAAAGTTGCAATGATTGGTTATGGGTTTATGGGCAAAGTGCACTCCAATGCATGGCGCTCAGTAAATCATTTCTTTCCAGAGGCTCCACAAGTTGAGATGACGGTAATTTGTGGACGAAGCGCTCAGGCATTAGAGGCAGCGCGAGTTCAATTTGGCTGGAAAGAGGCAGAGACTGACTGGAAAGCAATCATCTCTCGAAGCGACATTGATATCGTCGATATTTGCACCGCAGGAGACATGCATGAAGAGATTGCAATTGCCGCCCTTCGTGCCGGTAAACATGTTATATGTGAAAAACCTTTAGCTAATAATGGCGTGCAAGCAGCGGCTATGGCCGCGGCTGCAAGTGAGGCCGCTAAAAAAGGTGTTAAATCAATGGTGGCCTTTAACTATCGCCGGGTTCCTGCTCTTGCTCTTGCAAAGAGTTTGATAGATAGTGGAAAGCTCGGTCGCATATTTCATATTCGTGCTAACTACCTTCAAGATTGGATTATCGATCCAGAGTTTCCTCTAGTGTGGCGCTTGGAAAAAAAGACCGCTGGTTCTGGAGCGTTAGGAGATATCGCCGCACATATTGTCGATGCAGCGTTTTTCTTAACTGGGTCAAAGATTACGAAAGTTAGTGGGCAATTAAAAACTTTCATCGAGAAGCGCCCACTTCCAGGTGCGTATACAGGTTTAACCGCTGCAGGAACTTCAGCTCGTGGAAAAGTCACAGTAGATGACACGGCGGTTTTTACAGCTCAGTTAGATAACGGCGCGATTGGAGTCTTTGAAGCCACTCGCTTTGCAGCTGGTCGCAAAAATGCCATGTCAATCGAGATTAATGGCTCTAAGGGCTCACTCTTCTTCAACTTTGAAGATATGAATGAACTCCTATTTCATGACCATACCGAAGAGTCAAAGGATGCTGGTTTTAAGAAGATTCTTGCAACCGATGGAAATCATCCATATATGGCGGCGTGGTGGCCACCAGGTCACATTATTGGATATGAACACACCTTCACCCACGAGATGAAGGATTTTATAGTTGCAATTCAAGAGAATTTCGCTCCATCTCCTTCATTTGCTGATGGACTCTATGTTCAGCAGGTTTTAGATGCAGTCGAAGTAAGCGCAAACAGTAACTCTCAACTAACCGAAGTGAAATAGAAGGAGAAAGAAATGACACGTCCAGTTACATTATTTACCGGTCAATGGGCAGATCTTCCATTTGAAGAAATGTGTCGATTGGCTTCTTCATGGGGATATGATGGTTTGGAAATAGCTTGTTGGGGTGATCACTTTGAAGTAGATCGTGCCCTCAATGAACCTGGCTATATTGAAGGTCGTCACGCGATACTCAAGAAACATAATTTGAAAGTCTTCGCTATTTCTAATCACTTAGTGGGTCAAGCAGTTTGCGATCATCCAATCGATGAGCGCCATAAGGGAATTTTGCCATCACGACTATGGGGCGATGGCGATCCAGAAGGTGTTCGCACACGTTGTGCTAAAGAGATGATGGATACAGCTCGAGCTGCACGCAAACTTGGCGTAGACGTTGTCATTGGCTTTACCGGATCATCGATTTGGCACACTCTTGCCATGTTCCCACCAGTTCCACCATCGATGATTGATGCTGGATACAAAGACTTTGCAGATCGCTGGAATCCAATTCTTGATGTATTTGATGAAGTTGGAGTTAAGTTCGCCCATGAAGTTCATCCATCTGAGATTGCCTACGATTATTGGACAACTGTTCGAACATTAGAGGCAATCAATCACCGTCCTGCATTTGGCTTAAATTTTGATCCAAGCCACTTCGTTTGGCAGGATTTAGATCCAGTTGGATTCCTCTCTGATTTTAGAGATCGTATTTATCATGTCGATTGCAAAGAGTCGAAGAAGCAATTAAATGGTCGTAATGGTCGTTTAGGTTCACATCTACCGTGGGGAGATCAACGCCGTGGTTGGGACTTTGTTTCAGTCGGTCATGGTGATGTTCCATGGGAGGCGTGTTTTAGAATGTTAAATGCGATTGGTTATGCAGGTCCTATCTCAGTTGAGTGGGAGGATGCTGGAATGGATCGCCTTCTTGGTGGGCCAGAATCCTTAGCCTTTATTCGCAAGATGGTTGCAATCGAACCTCCAAGCGCATCATTTGATGCCGCCTTTAGTTCAAAGGATTAATCACTTAGAATTAGCGTGTATGGCCGGTGCTCCAGCGCAGTAGTGGTGGGGCATCGGCCAACATATTTTCAGCAATACATTGTGCGCCATCTAAGTTATCTCCACGGGCACTGACAAAGGAAGCATTCGGAAGCTCTGCAACAATAAATCCTTGGATTGCTTGCACGTAACTACTATTTCCTGTTGGTCCACCTTGAATTGCAATCTCTGGAGCATCATCTCGCAAACCACCAGCACCTAACCAAGTGGCAATAACAGTTTTGGCTAAAAGAGAGGCACCTTCAGCGCGAATCGCAATTGCAGTGGGACTTCCCGCATCGGCTGCATCTAAGAGTGTTTGTGCCGATCTAATTGCAAGTGAGGCAGCATCTGAAGCATCTCTAATTACGAGATTGTCGTAATTAGTAAGTTGGGTCTTAAAGAACTCAAGGAGTCTCGGTTCATCACATCGACCCTGCCTAGCGGCAAGTGCCTTAGTGATTCCTAACTTACCAAGCCAAAATCCACCTCCCTCATCACCGAAGGTGCTTCCTAGGCCATCACGATGAGCAAATTTTCCATCGCGACCACCAACAGATACAACGCCTCCACCGATTGAAAGCACAACGCCGTTAGCCCCATGCAGCGCACCAATAAATCCAGCGAAACCATCATCGATAACTGCGACTTTATCTGCGCCAAAAAACTCATTGCAGAGTGCAAGAAATGGGGCGGGATCGCTCACGGTTCCAAAAAAACCCGAACAGGAGAGAGACACGACCTCGGCCGATAACTTTTCAGTAGATTCAAATACTGCTTGTAATGCCGCAAGTGGAAGCTCTCCAGCTAACTTGCCCCTTGTGCTATTTATCAAGATTGCACCCATACGAATGCGTGTGCCAGATTGCCCTAAATCTATCGCGAGCATTTTAACCAACTAGGTCGCGATTGCGTTTGATCTCGCGATCATGTTTGCAAGGACGCTGCGTATGAGAGTCATAACAAGGGCCGCAGAGCAAGACTAATTGATGGCACTCTGCTTTTTGGCAGTTTCTAAACTCTTTAGTTGGAGCGTTGCAATGGGCGCACTCACCAATTAACTTCGTGTGATCACTAAAATCAATGGTTAGTCGATCATCGAATGTGTAGAGAGAGCCCTCCCAAAGGCCGTCATCACCAAAAGCATTGCCGTAGCGAACGATGCCACCTTTGACTTGGTAAACCTCTTTAAATCCACGGTTCTTCATAACTACACTCAAGATCTCACATCGAATTCCGCCCGTGCAGTAAGTAACGATGGGCTTATCTTTCATGTGATCGTATTTGCCACTTTCAATCTCTTTAACGAAGTTATGAGATGTGGTGACATCAGGTACTACGGCATTTTTAAACTTGCCAATTTTAGCTTCAAAGGCGTTACGGCCATCAAAAAAGATGACGTCATCACCACGCTCTTCTACCAACTTATTAACCTCTTCTGGGCGCAGATGAACGCCACCACCGATGACACCATTTTCATCGACTTGAATCTCACCGGGATTTCCAAAGGCAACTAGCTCATCTTTCACTTTAATCTTTAACTTGGGAAAGTCATTGCCAGTGCCTTCAGACCATTTGAAATCAATCTTCTTAAAGCCTGGATATTCTCGGGTATTTTTGATGTATTTCTTAACATCATCCATAGCGCCACCGAGTGTGCCATTAATCCCGTGGGGGGAGATAAGAATGCGACCCTTTATGTTAAGAGATTCGCAGAGAGTCTTCTGCCATAACTTAACTGCCTGCGTATCTGAAATAGGTACAAAGGCATAATAAAGAATGATCTTATTAAAGTTCATTGTGCCTCCTTACTTTAAAGCTGCGGCAATCTCTGCAGTATGGGCTGGAGAGGATCCACAACACGAGCCAACGATATTGACGCCGAGCTCCTTCATCTTCCCCGCCCACTTGGCCATCTCTTGGGGTGTGCCATCATAAATAAACTCATCACCTTGAAGCTTTGGCAGACCTGCATTTGATTGAGTAATAATAAATACGCCATCTGGGCGAGCGTTCACCATCTCTTGGGCGATAACCTGCATCTCATCAGTGCCGCGTCCACAGTTAGCACCGATGATACGAACACCGAGTGCAGCTATATGCGTAACGGCCATTCCTGGCTTAACACCCATCATCGTGCGCAGATTGGTATCAAAACTCATAGTCGCAATGATTGGCATGCCCGGGGCAACTTCTTGTGCCGCCTTTACCGCCGCTTCGACCTCACCTAAATCAGACATTGTTTCAATAAGAATCGCATCAACGCCACCGGCAACTAAACCGCGGATCTGTTCGGCAAATAGTGCCTGACCACTCTCAAGAGTCATAGTGCCCATCGGCTCCATTAAATCTCCAGATGGTCCGATATCTCCCATGACGAAACAGCCAGGGTGTCGGTCAGCTACCTTGCGCGCGATTTCGGCGCCAGCTTTATTGAGTTCGAAGAGACGATCTTCAAGTCCATGCA
The DNA here is from genome assembly GCA_009699645.1 of Actinomycetota bacterium. The sequence continues at coordinate 17,577 of WLNU01000011.1, forward strand.
TGGCAAGGCGGCCATGAGTGCCACCAAAAGTATTTGTTGTAATAAAGCGCGCGCCAGCGGCTGCATATGCCTCAAGAACTGCCTCAATCTCTTCGGGCTTTTCAACATTCCAAAGTTCAGGAGCACCGCCATCGGTTAATCCACGATCTTGCAACATTGTTCCCATTGCACCATCGGATGTCAGTGTTGCCTTTTCAAGAGCCTCATAGATTGCAGACATTATTTTTCTCCCATAGTTTGAAGTAGTGCCTCTAGTTTTTCAACACTGAGTTCATTTTCTAATTCGGCAGCGATACGTGCTGCAAGAAGATCGGGTGTATCGGTTGCTTCAACCCAAGGATCACGATTCCAACCAGCGGTGTAAGCATCTGCATCGATAGCACCAAGGCGCATAGCTGCCTCATCGATTGCCTCTTGGAAGCGGGAGGCAAGCATTACCTTTATTGTTGTTTCACCTTCACGCGCAATGACCATTGAAGGTATTTCACGCCAGCGCATGATTTGATATTGGCTCATAAAGCTAATTCTATAGGGCCAAATCATGGCTCTTCACTCTCAAAAGTTGTAGCCTTGGGTACATGATTAATCTGCACTCTATTGATATGTGGCAACAATTCTCGGTGATTATCGACGCAGTTATCGCTGCGATCCTTGGCTCACTTATTGGTTGGGAGCGTGATCGGGCGGGTAAGTCTGCAGGACCTCGCACCATGGCCTTGGTTGGATCGGCCTCGGCGGCGATAGTGGCAATAGGAGCGGTAGTTGGAGCAAACTCCAATTTTGGAGATCCCACTCGAGCCTTGCACGCCATCATGACCGGTATTGGCTTTCTCGGAGCGGGATTAATCTTTACCGACAAGCAGGCATCTGGAATTCAAGGCGTAACAACAGCGGCCACTGTATTTTCGGCAGCTGCAGTAGGCGTTGCAGTCGGTTTAGGTTTTCAGATTGCTGGAGCTGGTTTAACGATAGTTATTTTAATTATTTTGCGCTCAACACATGTTATTGAAAGAACAAAGAGTCGGCACGACTCTTAGCGTTTATTAATCTTTAAGATTACATTTCGATCGCTTGCTCGCCCGCACCACCAGTTGACATCATGGTTTGCACCAAGTTCGGCTCGTTTCTGCCAGATATTTGCACTCAAAACTCTCGAAAGCGCAGCGATCTCTAACGGGCTCTTTGCATCACCGTATCCACTGCCGCCTGCATGATCAACAATGCTAAGCCCAAAGTAGATATCTCCAGTAGCATCTCTCACTATTTCGATTGTGCGCGACTGCTGTGGCCAATCGGCATGTGATGCAGTTTCAATCTGCCAGAAACCACGCACCTCCTCTTCGGCTCCAACCCACTTAATGTGGTGGCGATGTTCGTGACCTGCAAACCATGCGATGAGATTTGGATATTTCAGGAGCATCTTTTGTATCTCTTCAACACAGACGCGTCGCCCAGTGGGTGCATAACCATTAAACATTTTGCTTAATGGGTGGTGAGAGGCAAGGACCACAGGTCGATCGGCATTGGCAACTTCGCGCTCTAGCCACTCGAACTGTTCGACATCGA
>WLNU01000110.1 GCA_009699645.1 Actinomycetota bacterium
ATCGCCACACGCGTAAGTGCCGAATCCCTCATTCGCAATGGCAAGCGCGTGGCTGGCGTTAATGCAAGGGATTTAGTTAGTGGAGAAATGCTTGCGATAAAGGCAACGGTCACGGTCATGTGCGCTGGAGTTTGGAGCGATGAGCTTCATGCAAACTTTGATCTTAAACCTGGATACAACGTGACAATGTCCAAAGGTGTTCACATTGTTCTGCCAGGATCGGCGATTAAATCTGATGCCGGAATAATTCTTAAAACACCGGTCTCGGTTCTCTTTATTATTCCATGGGCAGATAAATGGATTGTTGGAACAACCGATACGCCATATACGGGTGATCGCGCCGAAACATTTGCCAATCGCGAAGATGTTCAGTACATCGTTGATCAGGCAAACCGTGTATTAACTCCACAAATCAAGATTGACGAGATAATCGGTGTTTATGCGGGTCTGCGTCCTCTGGTTGCTAATAACAAGGGCTCAGCGACAACAAAGCTTTCGCGCGAACACACCGTTGATCGCCCAGCTCCAGGCTTTGTCAGTATCGCTGGCGGTAAATACACCACTTATCGAATCATGGGCCGAGATGTTATCGATCTAGCAATAAACGAGCTTCGCAAGCTGAGCCCTGAGTCGGTTACTGAAAAACTACCGCTCATCGGTGCCGATGGTTACTTTGCACTTGTACAACAGATAGAGCCAATCGCCGATGAGAGCGGCTTAGATAGTCAAACAGTGACACACCTGCTCAATCGTTACGGCTCATTAATCAGTGAGATCTTAGATTTAATTAAAGCCGATCCATCGCTGGCAAAGAAAGTTGACGCTAATCTGCCCTACCTCAAGGCCGAGATTTATTACGCCGTGAGCCATGAAGGTGCGCGCACCGTAGATGATGTAATTTCGCGCCGTACCCGCATCGCATTTGAAGCTCATAACCAGGGCCTTGATTTAGCTGATGCGATCGCCGAGATTATCGCCCCAGTTTTAGGTTGGTCTGCTAAAGAGCGCAGAGCATCTGTGGCTGCTTACGAATTACTCGTAGAGCGCGAGCTAGCGGCTTTGGATGAGCTTTTAAGCCAGAGCGAAAAAGTTAATTCTTAATCTGTTTAGCACAGCCATCAACTGAGGGTTTTGGTTTTGGCTTAGTAGTTGGTGTTGCAGATGCTGATGGCATCGGCCCCTGTTCAATCGTAAAGTTAACTGGTTGCGAACTATCGGCGTGCGTTTTAGATACATCGCTAAAGAGAATCTTGCCTGTAAAGGTTCCAGCAGGCATACCTTTAACTGCAAGAGTCCATGCACCACTCGTGGCACGCAATACCGTCTGTGTTAGTTTTATGCTCGGAAGGCTAGCTGCATCTAATACTAATTTCACGCTGCCGGTAACTACAGGAGATTGATCTGGCCTAGAAACGGTGACACTAAAAGTGAGAAATTTATCAGTAGTCGTTACCGACTGTTTGAGTACCGATAAAAGCGTTGCTTCATTACTCGGCATGAGATCTAGGAGCGTAGGTGCCCAACTACCCTGTACTAGATCTAGAAAGGCGGCAGCATTTCCTCTAAATAGATTGAGATCTAACCTAGATCCTGGAACACCGTATTTGGGTGCGATTCCGCATGATGTGTACTGCCACATCGTCCATTGCGAATCACAGTTAGCCCTAGTCCACGAGTGAACATAGCAACCACTGGCCTTTAAACCAGGTGCATTGAGTGGATCCGATGGATCGATTGCATACTGAGCTAGCCAGAGTGGGTATTGAGCCAGCTCAGCACTTCGGACCATCGAGCTCTCAAGAAAATTTGAGTAGGAGTACAAGATCGGTGTTTTGCCAGTCTTCTCTTTGAGTAAACCAAGAAATGTTGTAGCCCACAGCGTGACCTGGCTACGTGAGGCGTATTTCGTGCAAACACCTGAGGATACTTGCACACATTTGTTTTCAAGATCTAGGGCATACGGTAGATCGCGCTGGGTGTATCCACCGATAGATGCCAGTCGCCAGAGTGCTTTCTGCGCCTGTGCAGTTGCATCACGAACTATTCCATCGTTATCTGAGACGTTAGGAAGAATGGCGTAGTGATAAAAGCCTGTATAGATCCCCGCAGCCTGGGCGGCACTGTGATCCATCACTAAATATTTAAGTGCTAAGGCATCGGCATCATCGCGCGTATCTGAGGCTTTAATCATTACAAATCGAAGTCCAGCTTCGTACATTTTTACAAAGTCAATCGCCTTGTCATTGGGATGTTGCCAGCGACTTATATCGGCGCCATGAATCCGTCCTCCTGGACCAGAGGCGGAGATAACGATTGCTGGGTCGGCCTCGGATATCTCTGGTATCTGCTTAATTGTTATTGATCGCCTCGGTGAGTAAATCTTCTTACCGCCTGAAACTGCAGCAGCGCGATAAGAGAGCTTTGAATCCATCGCTGTTGCCAACGCAGTGATCTTCCAAGTTCCAGCCTTAGTGGTCTTTGTCTTAAATCGTGTTGGCTTCCATGTGCCAGCGTTATTTATTTGGATTGCGACTGCTATGCCTGATTTAGCCGGTTTTATCACGCCGTAAAAAGTAAGAATTGTTTCGGTAGTTGATGGAGTCTGACGCACCGACATGGATAACTGTGATGAGGCAGCTATGGCACTTGGTAGCACCAGACTCATGAGAGAGAAAATGCTCAGAAATATTAAAACGCGAACTCTCATTTTTCGGCAATCTCAACATCGATATTGAGTAATTCCTTGATTATTGAAATCAGTAATTGCCGCTGCTTTATCCTCGCAGCGGAGTATTCATGAGCTGCACCAAGCTTTCGACTATCGGAGAAATCCAGCGTCAATGTTGTACCATCAAAATCGGCTAAGCGGGCATCAAAGAAAGCTAGCCATGCGATTCGATCGGTATCCAAGAGAGCATCTAGAACATCGTTCCAACGATCTCGTATCTCTCTCAGCTCCATAAGGGCAATTTTACCCATGATTACTACGTGCAATGTACTTTAGTGGTGTGGCGCGCCTAACCACTTGTAATACTCGTTGACTAACTGCACGCGCATATTGCGATTGCGATCTGGCTGAATATTAAACTCCTGTGCCACACGAGAGATAATCTGCTCAACGGCTTTTTCACTTGTATATCTGACTCGACCAATCTGGGCATTGGTAAATCCATCGGCAACTAGGCGCAAAGTCTGC
>WLNU01000111.1 GCA_009699645.1 Actinomycetota bacterium
GATATATCGGCCCGCAGGATTTGAAAAAAACTGGAATCAGGATGTACGCCGATCCACGTGTAGCCCCTGGTACATCATGGATAACAGGTGCTAATAAAAAGAATCGCCATGCCCGCTTTGTCGTTAATGGTCGCGACTTCACACCCGATGCCTACGTTGAGGCGGCAGAAGTTCGCGCAGGGGATTCATGCCCAGAGTGTGCAACAGAGATTATTATCGATCGCGCAATTGAAATCGGCCACATCTTTCAATTAGGGCGAAAGTATGCCGATGCCCTTAACCTCACAGTTTTAGATCAGAATGGTAAATCTCAAGTAGTCACAATGGGCTCATACGGCATTGGAGTTTCGCGCGCAGTTGCAGCAATTGCCGAACAGACAAGTGATGAGATCGGCCTGAACTGGCCAGCTGAAATCGCACCCGCCAAGGTGCATATCGTTGCAACAGGTAAAGAGGATCTGCCCTTTGATACAGCGCTCACACTTGCCACAGAGTTAGAGGCGATTGGTATTTCAGTCATGCTCGATGATCGCCGCGATGCAAGTGCAGGTGTGAAATTCAAAGATGCCGAGCTCATTGGCAACCCCATCATCGTTGTAGTGGGCAAGGCCCTTGCCGATGGCAACGTTGAGCTTCGAGTGCGCGCAAGCGGGCACAAGAGTGATGTATCCCTAACCACTGCAGTGTCGGCTATCGCCGCTCTGCTTGCATAAGGAACATAACTTTGGGTGAGCTAACGGTTGCAACTGGCTTATTTCTCTTAAGTGCATCCCTCTTTGCTGGCTTTGTTGACTCTATTGCCGGCGGTGGGGGATTAATCCAGCTGCCCGCCCTCTTAATTGGACTGCCCAAGACAGAGACCGTCACTGTTCTTGGTACCAATAAACTGGGATCAGTCTTTGGAACAAGTGTTGCCGCAGGCCTCTATCGCCGTCAGATAAAACCTGAGCCTAAGGTTTTAATTGCTATGGCATTGCCAGCATTTATTGGATCGGCCGCTGGTGCATCCCTTGCATCTCAAATTCCTACATCGAGTATGCGTCCTATAGTTCTTATTCTCTTGATTGTGGTCGCTATTTATACGTGGCTTAAACCTGATTTAGGAAAGGTTGAACTACTGCGCCATCACTCAGCTCGCAGGGTTCAGATTGCAGCGCTAGCTGGAGCGCTCATTGGTTTCTATGATGGAATCTTTGGTCCAGGTACTGGCTCATTTTTAATGCTTGTCTTAGTTGCATCCCTTGGCTATGCATTCATCTCTGCATCGGCTATTGCAAAAGTTGTTAATGTTGCAACTAATCTGGGTGCAATCATTATTTTTGGTATGCATGGCGCCATCATCTGGCAGATTGGTTTAGCCCTTGGGGCGGCCAATGTCACCGGGGCGATTATCGGCTCTCGCCTGGCCATTCGCGGTGGCTCGACTTTAGTTCGTAAGGTCTTCCTTATAGTCACCGTTGCGCTGATTCTTAAAGTCGGAATTGATACTTTCCAATCTTTTTAGTTAGAATCACACCTACAACTTAATAAGAAAGTAGCTCCATATGTCACTGACACAATCACTTACCGAACTTCTTAGACCTGCAGTAGAAAAGGCCGGTTTTTTCCTTGAGGAAGTTCTTCTCACAAGCCCTGGCAATCACCGCATTCTGACCTGCGTCGTTGATGGCTCAAAGCCACTCAACCTTGATGAGGTCACCGTTGTCTCACGTTTGATCTCTGAACTTCTAGATGAGACGACGCTTATTGACGATACTTTTACCCTTGAAGTTACATCACCTGGGGTTGATCGGCCATTGACCGAGCGCCGCCACTGGGAGAAGAACTTAACACGAATTATCGCGATGGTTATGAGTGATGAGAGCTCCTTGACTGCCCGCTTAACTGAACTTCGCGAGAGCGATGCCACCTTTATCGAAAATATAAAGGGACGAATGAAAACCCACACTGTTCTCTTAGCCGATATCAAACGAGCCCAGGTGCAAGTTGAATTTAGCCGCAAGGAAGATAATTAAATGCATGTTGAGATGAGTGCATTAATTGAGCTAACGAATGAGAAAGGGATTCCACTCGAGCAGTTAATTCAAGCTATCGAAATCGGAGTGCTGACCGCTTACAACCAGACCGATGAGGCCAAGCGTCATGCCCGCGCCCATTTAGATCGCGAGAGCGGTGAGATTTCCATCTTTATTCCACAGTTTAACGAGCTGGGTGAAAAAATCGCTGATGAGTCAGATATGCCCGTTGGGTTTTCACGTGTAGCAACATCTACTGCGCGCCAGATAATTAAATTAAAGATGCGCGAGACTAATGATGCCTCGATTGTTGGCGAATTCACCGGAAATGTCGGCGATGTTATTTCAGGAGTTGTTCAGCAGGGCCGTGATCCCAAAATGATTAACGTTAACTTGGGGCGCACGGAAGGTCGCATACCGCCGCAAGAACAGGTCCCTGGTGAGATTTATAACCACGGTGATCGTATTAAATGCTTTGTCGTTGAAGTCAAGCAGGGATTAAAGGGTCCAGAAATTATGTTATCCCGCAGCCATCCAGCACTTGTCAAACAGTTATTTGCCTTTGAAGTTCCAGAGATTAACGATCGCATCGTTGAGATTATGGCCGTTGCGCGCGAGGCGGGACATCGCACTAAGGTCGCCGTTAAATCTCACCGCGCAGGTGTGAGTCCTAAAGGCTCATTGATCGGCCCCATGGGTTCGCGTGCACGCGCAGTTATGGATGAGCTCCATGGCGAAAAAATCGATATCGTCGATTGGTCAGATGATCCAGCGATATTCGTTGGCCATGCACTAGCACCGGCAAAGGTTGTTTCCGTTGAAATCACAGATTTGGCGGGGCGCTGCGCCAAGGTCGTGGTGCCTGACTATCAACTCTCTTTAGCTATTGGTAAAGATGGACAAAATGCACGCTTGGCCGCGCGCTTAACGGGCTGGCGCATCGATATTCATCCCGATAATCCCATTATGTAATCGGGGCCACCATTAGATACGATAGCCCCCTGCACTTTTAACGAAATGGACATGAAAGATATGAAACTCACATGAGCTCGCTAGAACTATGAGGTCGTACAACTAGGGCTTGCATGTGCGTTATATGCGGGCCAAGACAGGGGAAAATGTGTCAAAGGTCCGCGTACACGAGTTAGCAAAACA
>WLNU01000112.1 GCA_009699645.1 Actinomycetota bacterium
CCCGATGCCGGATTTATATGGCCGGCTTGGTAGGAAATACTCATGGATTTCTTTAGACCCACCTCACTGATCGACGCTCTGAAACTTAAATCAGCGCATCCATTAGCACTGTGTATTAACGGTGGCACAGACGTCATGGTTGAATTAAATTTTGATCGCAAACGCCCCGAAACACTCCTGGATTTAAGTGCGGTAACGGAGTTAAACCAGTGGAATGAGGCGGGTGAATCTATTGTTTTAGGTGCAGGTGTTAGCTACTCTCGAATTCAGGCCGAGCTGGCGACAGAGCTACCGGGATTGGCAATGGCATCTCGCACCGTTGGTTCCTTGCAGATTAGAAATCGTGGCGGCGTTGGAGGCAATTTAGGGTCGGCCTCCCCTGCCGGTGATGCCCATCCAGCACTGCTTGCAACGGGGGCTACTGTGAATGTTTCCAGCGTTGGAGGCAACCGTTCAATTGATATCCACGATTTCTTTATTGGACCAAAGAAGAGTGCACTGGCACCCGATGAACTCATTACAAGCATCACAATTCCAAAAGCGCGGGGTGGTCAGCAGTACTCAAAAATTGGTACACGCAATGCAATGGTGATTGCCGTGTGCTCATTTGGTTTAGCGATAGATGCAACGGCACGCACAGTAGGTACAGGTATCGGCTCTGCCGGTCCAACTCCTCTTCGCGCTGCAGATGCCGAGGCCTTTGCCGCATCACATTTAGATTGGGAGGCAGGAAAGGCGCCATCAGTCGAGCTTCTCAAAGAGTTCGGCACACTTGTTAGCGCCGCCTCTCGTCCAATAGATGATATTCGCGGAACTGCCGCTTATCGCCGTCATACACTCGCAATTATTTCAGCTAGATCACTTAAATGGGCATGGAAATCCACTAATGAATTCAGGAGTATGTAATGCGACTTACCTGCACAGTCAATGGAAAAATTGAAACCATCGATGACATTTGGCCAGGAGAGAGTCTTCTCTATGTGCTGCGAGAGCGAATGGGCTTACCTGGTGCTAAAAATGCCTGCGAACAAGGTGAGTGCGGCTCCTGTTCAGTCCACATTGATGGCGTACTTGTCTGTGCATGTTTAGTTGCCGCGGGGCAAGTTGAGGGGGCAGAGATAAAAACTGTTGAGGGCTTAGCAGGTGCTACCGAACTGCATCCAGTTCAACAGGCATATCTAGATGCAGGTGCTGTTCAGTGCGGTTTTTGCACACCAGGTTTAATCGTTGCCACCGTTGATTTACTCGATAAGAACTCCGATCCTAGTGACAACGAAATCCGAGAGGCGCTAGCTGGAAATCTCTGTCGCTGCACAGGCTATGCAAAGATTTTAGATGCCGTTCGTCTTGCCGCTGCACGATTAGAGAAGAGTTAAAGTGTGAGCCAAACTCTTATCACGGATGCCTACATAGCAACTCTTGACTCCAATGATCGCGAAATAAGCGATGGGTGGGTTGCAATTGATGGCAAGCGAATCGTGGGTATTGGGCAATCCAATATTCCGCCACAGTTTGCAGGTTTTGATCGCATTGACGGTACTGGTGCCTTATTGACTCCGGGTTTTATTAATACGCATCACCATCTCTACCAGTGGGCCACCCGCGGTATTGCAACTGAGTCAACACTCTTTGAGTGGCTAGTAACTCTCTATCCCATTTGGGGCCACTTAGATGCAGAGGTAACTTTTGGTGCAGCACAAGGCGCACTTGCATCACTCTTACTCTCTGGATGCACGTATACAACTGATCATCACTATGTCTTTCCGGCAGAGGGTGGAGATTGTTTAGCCGCTGAAATTGAAGCTGCACAAGGGTTGGGGATTCGTTTCCATCCAACACGGGGATCGATGGATTTAGGACAATCGCAGGGTGGGTTGCCGCCCGATAATGTTGTAGAAGATCGCGATCAAATTTTAATTGCCACCGAAGATGCCATCCGTCGCTTTCATGATCCAGCAGATGATGCAATGCTAAAAATCGCTGTTGCTCCATGCTCACCTTTTAGCGTCACAGGTGAGTTGATGAAGGAGGCGGCCCAACTTGCCAGGCGTGAGAACGTGCGCCTGCATACACATTTAGCTGAAACAATCGATGAAGAGAATTTCTGCCAGGAAAAATTCGGCTGCTCCCCCACTGATTATGTTGAGTCACTCGGCTGGCTTGGGCCAGATGTGTGGATGGCACATGCAATTCATTTAGATGATTCCGCAATTGATAAATTTGGTAGAACTGGAACCGGCACAGCGCACTGCCCATCATCTAATGCACGCCTAGGCGCAGGTATTGCACGCGTGCAAGATTTAGTTAAAGCTGGCGCACCCGTTGGTCTTGGTGTTGATGGCGCGGCAAGTAATGAGAATGGCGAACTTCTGACCGAAGTGCGTGCTGCAGCGCTTTGGGCACGTTTGAAAGATGGACCAACTGCAATGAGTGCACGGCAATCACTTGCATTAGCAACACGTGGTGGGGCTCGAGTTTTAGGGCGCGAGAAAGAGCTCGGAACTATCGAAGTAGGCAAGTTAGCTGATTTGGTTTTGTGGAAGTTAGATGACATCGGACATATAGACATTGTCGATCCAATTGCTGCCCTCGTCCTTGGCCCAAAGGCCGAAGTAAAAGCTCTCTTAGTCAATGGTGAAGTTCGAGTTCGACATGGATTAATTACTGCAATCGCACATGAAGAAATCGCCCAACAAGCTGCACGCGCAAGTAAAAGAATTTTAACTAGCTCCAAGAAGGCAGGCTGAGATGAGTAACTCAACACTTCCAACGAAACAGCGTGATCACATAGCTGTGCCAGTAAGTGCTGGAATCGGTGAAAGTGTGGCCCGTCCCGATGGCACGCTAAAAGTAACTGGCGACTTTGCATTCTCCAGTGATCTCTGGGCCGATGGAATGTTATGGGCATCAACTCTTCGCTCTCCACACCCACATGCGCGAATCAAATCAATCAATATTGCTCCAGCTCTAAAAATCAATGGAGTTTCGGCCGTTCTCACACACGATGATGTGCCAGGAGCCAAGCTCTATGGTCTAGAGATTATCGACCAGCCAGTTCTAGCCTTCGACACGATTCGCTTTCATGGTGAAGCGATTGCAATCGTTGCCGCCG
>WLNU01000113.1 GCA_009699645.1 Actinomycetota bacterium
AAATCATGATCCATGGTGCCGGCGATTGCATATGCGACAACTAATGGCGGGGATGCTAAATAGTTCATCTTCACATCAGGGCTTATACGCCCCTCGAAGTTACGGTTACCGGAGAGCACGGCAGTAACGGCTAAGTCGCCCTCGTTAACTGCCTTGCTAATAGCGATTGGAAGTGGGCCAGAGTTGCCGATGCATGTTACGCAGCCATATCCAACGAGGTGAAAACCTAGCGCCTGCATATATTTCGATAAATCTGCCCGATCGTAATAATCGGTGACTACCTTAGATCCAGGTGCGAGAGTGGTTTTTACCCATGGCTTTGATTTCAAACCCTTTTCAACGGCCTTTTTCGCAAGAAGAGCCGCACCTATCATGACCGATGGATTTGAAGTATTGGTACACGATGTAATCGAGGCGATAACAACATCACCGTTTTTTACACGCGTATTGCCCGCGGCAACTTCACTCTTTGCCGTCTTGTCAGAGAAATATGTTGGGAGAATCTCTGCAAATGCTGCTTTTGAATCACTCAGTGAGATTCGATCTTGTGGACGCTTAGGGCCAGAGATTGATGGAACAACGGTTGAGAGATCGAGCTCAACAACCTGTGAGAATCGTGGTGCTATCAATGGATCGTGCCATAACCCTTGTAACTTTGCGTATTTTTCAACTAATGCAACTTGATCATCGCTTCGACCAGTTAATCGCAGATAGCGAAGCGTCTCGTCATCGATTGGGAAGATTGCACATGTAGAGCCGTACTCGGGACTCATATTGCCAATAGTTGTTCGGTTTGCCATCGGCACCGATACAACGCCAGGACCAAAGAACTCTACAAACTTTCCAACGACCCCTGCCTTACGCAAAATCTCAGTAATCGTAAGCGCCATATCTGTAGCCGTTGTGCCAAGTGGCAACTGACCTGTTAGTTTGAAACCAACAACTCGCGGAATCAGCATGGAGACAGGTTGGCCAAGCAAGGCCGCTTCGGCTTCAATTCCACCAACGCCCCATCCCAAGACACCAAGACCATTAACCATCGTTGTATGCGAATCAGTGCCAACGACGGTATCTGGATAGGCGCGTAAAACGCCACCGACTTCGCGTGTCATTACAACTCGGGCAAGAAACTCGATATTTACTTGATGGACGATTCCAGTTCCAGGTGGAACAACTTTGAACTCATCAAATGCACTCTGTCCCCAACGAAGAAAACGGTAACGTTCTTGATTTCGCTCGTACTCAATATCAGTGTTCTGCTCAAATGAATCTTTCGTTCCGAAAACATCTGCAATGACCGAGTGATCGATAACCAGTTCAGCTGGAGCCAATGGATTAACTTTTGAGGCATCTCCCCCAAGTTCAACGATCGCCTCACGCATAGTTGCAAGATCGACGATGCATGGAACTCCAGTGAAATCCTGCATGATGACGCGGGCTGGCGTGAACTGGATTTCAGTATCGGGTTCAGCTTCAGGGTTCCAGGAGGCTAAAGCCTTGATATGAGCGGCAGTGATATTGGCGCCATCTTCGGTGCGTAGAAGATTTTCAAGCAGGATCTTTAATGAGAATGGCAGATTGCTTGCGCCTTCGATGGCCGAAATATCAAATATCTCAAAACTCTTACCCGCAACCTCTAGATTTTTCTTTGCGTTAAAAGAGTTTTTGCTCATTATCTGCCTTCCAGAACCTCAGTATTAGATGCTAATAATACCTATGCCGGCAAGAACAGTGCAACACACTCGATGTGATGCGTCATTGGAAAGAGATCAAAGGCCCTGATTGAGGAGAGCGTATAGCCCTTCTCTAAAAAGTAACCAGTATCACGTGCAAGTGCGGCCGGGTCACATGCAACATAAACAACCCTTCGAGGTGTTAATCGCACAATTTCACTCACCACTGTTTTGCCAGCGCCTTCGCGGGGAGGATCAAGAACTACAACATCGGCACTGGTAATTCGCGGCAGATGTAGTGCAACATCACCGGTTGCAATCTTTACATTTGGATTCATCGCAAAATTTCTCGCAGCATCACTCGTTGCACTTTTGCTTCCTTCAATCAAATCAATAGCACCATCGATTCCGACAAAATCCACCATCACAGAGGTGAACAGACCAACACCTCCATACAAATCAAGTACGTGATCGCCGTTGCGCAGCTGGGCATATTCTAAAACAGCACCGGTTAATGTTGCAGGTGCGCTGGCGTTGCTTTGCCAAAATGAATCCTGACTCACTTCCAAAACCTTATCCATCACCTCTTCATGCACAGTCTGGTTACCTTCTGTTAATCGAGCCTTACTCTCTTTAGTGGCCAATGCAATATTTCGCTCCTTCGCCGATGAAACCGCAATCTCAATACGAACGTCGGCCTTCCAACTTCGGGCTGCAAGTTCAGGCATGTTCATATCAGGTACCATAATTATGCAGTCATCGATTGGCACAACGTTGTGACTTCTGGCGCCGTAGAAGCCAAGCCTGCCCACATTATTTGTAGTTGCAATCGAGCGGGTACGCCAGTGCAATGCAGGGCTAACTTCTTCAACTTCAATGCGCAGATCCATTTTTGCGATGCGTGCAAACTGTTCAGTGATGACATCGGATTTAAGCTGGCGCTGACGAGCGATTGAGATATGTTGAAAATCGCAGCCACCACAACCGTCGCGGTGGGCATAGGAACATGGTGGGCTCACCCGATCTGGTGATGGAGTTAAAACCTCAATGACATCGCCGCGGTTAAAGGAGGAGCCAGTAGATGTAATCACGACTCGACATTTTTCACCGGGAATCCCATGGCGGATAAAAAAGACTGCGCCTTCATGGCGGGCGATGAAATGGCCGCCATGGGCTACTTTTTCAATCTCCGTTTCGAAGATATCTCCAACGGCCCAGCGCGCTGATTTAGGTGATTCCATAGATGTAAGCCTATGGGTGTACGTTAGGACATATGCACGTAGTCATCATGGGATGCGGTCGAGTCGGATCTTCTTTAGCTACCGAACTTGAAGCCGCTGGTCATAGCGTTTCAATCATCG
>WLNU01000114.1 GCA_009699645.1 Actinomycetota bacterium
TGCCAGCGCTCTTCAATTTTGCCGTATTTCCAGAGCAGTAAAGCCACGCTCCAGACGACGGCAAAGGCGCCAACAATGAAGTATCCAGCACTGTTTAAATCGAAGGCCAACGCGTAATCCCAGAAGCCACCGGTGAGATTTAACTGTCGGGCAAAGACTTGGCAGAGTTCAAGTCCGCCAACGAAAAAGGCGACCGATACAGATAATCCAGTAATGATGATGTTGTAGTAAACCTTGCGCACAGGTTTTGAGAATGCCCAGCCATATGCAAAGTTCATGAATGATCCATCAATTGTGTCGAGCAAACTCATTCCGCCGGCAAAGAAGAGCGGCAAAGAGATAATCGCCCACCAGGGCAGACCAGCAATAACTGAAGAGCCTGCAAGAACTAATAAACCAATCTCAGTTGCAGTGTCAAAACCTAGGCCAAATAAAATTCCAAGTGGATACATTTTCCATGATGCATCTATTCGACGTGCAATTGGTCCGAAGAAACGCATCAATAAGCCTCGAGAGTTCAGATGCTTCTCTAACTCTTCTTCGTTGTAGGTACCTTTACGCATTTGGATAAAAACACCAACTATAGAGATTAGAATAACTAGATTTAAGATAGCAATAAGCATTAAGAAAACACCGCTCACAGTCGTACCGATTAAACCGGTGTAGTGGTGCAAGCTTGATTTTTCATCTTTGAGCTGTGAGCCGAGAGCTTTAATTCCGAAGCTAAGGATCATCGCAAGTACAAAGACAACCGATGAGTGTCCGAGCGAGAAAAAAAAGCCAACAGCTAGCGGACGCTTGCCTTCCGACATTAATTTTCTAGTGGTGTTATCGATGGCGCTAATGTGATCGGCATCAAAGGCGTGACGCATACCTAATGTGTATGCAAGGGCTGCAGTACCCCAGCCAAATAGTGATCCATCGCTTAATATGTAGTTACCAGTAGTGGCCTTCCACATTAAAACCGCACCAGCTACATGCAAGAAGAGAATGAAGCCAAACATCGCGGCCATGCGGCGCCACTCATCGGGGCTCAGGCGCTGGCGCAGGGGTTGGGCAGGCTTTAGAACGACGTTCATACCCACCCCTTTCTAGATGCGAATCATTTGCAAGTAGAAAGCCTAATGCCAGTATTTGAGGCTGTCTATTTGAAATCAACCTAGAGTTGGGCCATGAGAGCCATCCTCAGCCTGGTCTTAACCCTTGGCCTATTTGGAGCTCCATCGGCCGTGGCTGCTCAGTGCGGGTGGGATCAGAGCCCTGGTTGGGTGGAGCGCGAGAATATGAAAGCCGGCGACTCTGATTGGGCCGCTCGTATTCCTTTGCGATTTAGCGCAGATTTTTCACGTAGAAAAGATATGCCCCGTATTGAAGGTTACTTCGATGCAACCAGTGTTGGTTGTGGTGAGAAAAGCTCACTGAGAATTGTTGGTGCAAAGACCGCCGATATTTCAATTTATCGAATCGGATATTACAAAGGGGCAGGGGCACGCCTGGTTGCAGTAATTAAATCAGCGAAAAACTTTACACCCACTGCCAAGACACCCCCAGGACAGTATCTAATTAAATTGAAGGCAACAGGTCGGGTATCTAGCTTTATCCCTATTGTGGTTCAATCACAATCGGCTTCAACCCAGATTACTTTTATCTCATCGGTACTGACATGGCAGTCATATAACCAATGGGGTGGAGCATCACTATATAAAGGTGCCGATGGTAAAAGAGAGACACGCGCAGAGTCAGTAAGTTTTAATCGCCCCTACGATGGTGATGGCGCTGGGCAGTTCAGATATATGGAGCAGCCGCTTGTTCAGTTGATTGAACAACTTGGCATAGATACGCAATACATAACTGATATTGATTTTGATAAGCAGCCTGTTATCTCTTCGGCCTCGATTGTTCTTGGTGGGCATAGCGAATACTGGACAGAGTCGATGCGAGCTGCGATTGAGGGTGCTGTGCAATCGGGTGCTAATTTGTTAATCTTTGGCGGAAATACTGGATATGCAAAGACTGTAATCAATGCTCGCATGATTTCGGGCCGTACTCCCTACCGCGAAATCAATAAACCAGAGTCTTTGCTAATCGGCTCGCAGTATTTCTCAGTGGGTATAAGGAAGGATCTCGAATCTGCGAACAGGTGGCCCTTTTCAACGCTCGGTAAAAATGCAGTAATAAAAGGTATTTATGGTTACGAGGCCGATACTGCAATGGGTACCAAAGGCCCTGGCGTTGAGATCCTTGCTAGGGCAACAATTAGTCCCACTGAAAAAGGCTTCGTCGCGATGTCCACCTATTACACAGCGCCGAGTGGGGCCCAGGTGCTCAATATGGGCACAAATGGCTGGGTCTGTGCGATGGCCAACCGCTGTCCATGGGGCCACACTTTTGATCTAGCAACACAGAAGCAGATACAACTAACCACAGCCGCTGTTCTTAAGGCAGCTAAATCTGGGAAATGGAGGGTGGCTCAGATTGATATTCCCAAGCGTTCTTAAGTATTTGCGTATAGAGTCGCGTAAAGAGTTTGCACAGGAGAGGCGGTCTGCGTGAGCGAAGACGATGACATGGAAGAAATCATCACAGAGGAGATGCTCTGGGATCGAATTCCTGAAGTCGATGGCGAAGAGCGGGCTAGCACGTATTACGAACTCAGCGCCAGAATCTATGCACGCGGACAGTATGACGAGGCTTTAGCACTTGCCGAAACGGCACGAGATATTTATTCAACGTTAGGTGCGAGTGCGCCGAGTGAAGGTCTAGCTCAAGCCTATTCAGCGATTGGTTACAACCTTAATCAGTTAAAGCGTATGGATGAGGCCGCAACTGCAATGAGTAAAGCCGTTGAGATTTTACGTGAAAACAAATCACCTATTGCCCTAGAGCTTGCCTGCACACTTGGCGAGTGGTGGTACACATCAAAGAAGTATGACAAAGTTGTAGAGACAATGCGTGAATGCGCCCAAGAGCATTTAGTTGATGGCAATGAAATCGGTGCGGCAAATGATCTGCACTTAA
>WLNU01000012.1 GCA_009699645.1 Actinomycetota bacterium
AACATTGAATTATAAGGCTCAAGTTGAGGTTTATGGTTCACAAGGAGGAGAAACGTGGCTTCACCGCAGAATTATTTAGCAGTCATCAAAGTCGTAGGAATTGGTGGCGGTGGAGTAAATGCAATTAATCGCATGATTGATGTCGGACTTAAAGGCGTCGAGTTCATTGCAATTAATACCGACGCACAACATTTATTAATGAGTGATGCCGATGTTAAGTTAGATATTGGTCGCAAGACAACTCGCGGACTTGGTGCAGGAATGGATCCTGAAAAGGGACGTGCTGCAGCACTTGATCACGCCGATGATATCGAAGAGATTTTGCGTGGGGCCGATATGGTCTTCGTAACTGCAGGAGAGGGTGGCGGTACTGGAACAGGTGCTGCGCCAATCGTTGCAAAGATTGCCCGAGATCTCGGCGCACTAACAATCGGTGTCGTTACGCGCCCATTCTCATTTGAAGCAAAGTTGCGTTCGGCCCAGGCCGATGTCGGAATCGAAGCACTGCGCGGAGAAGTTGATACGTTAATTGTTATTCCAAATGATCGATTGTTAGCGATCTCAGATCGCACAATAACGCTGGCAGATGCATTCAAAAGTGCAGATCAAGTTCTACTCTCAGGTGTTCAAGGCATCACCGAAATCATTACGCAGCCAGGTTTAATTAACCTTGACTTTGCGGATGTGCAAGCAGTTATGTCTGGCGCTGGCTCTGCGCTTATGGGTATCGGCTCTGCGCGTGGAGAAAATCGTGCACTGCGCGCGGCCGAACTAGCAATCTCATCGCCACTGCTTGAGGCATCAATCGATGGCGCTATGGGAGTTCTGCTCTCAATATCTGGTGGCTCTGATTTAGGTCTCTTCGAAGTTAACGAGGCCTGCGAACTTGTGCAATCTGCAGTTCACCCCAATGCAAAGTTCATATTTGGAACAACTATCGATGATGCACTCGGTGATGAGGTGCGCATTACAGTTGTAGCCGCTGGCTTTGAAGGTGGCGAACCTAAGCGGGTCTCCACTCCCGTCATCGATGCATCGACACTGAATGGTCATGCAAACCCCATTGCCTCAAATGACCCTCTCTCTGTCGCTCTTGAGCTCGGTGATGATCCAACTCCAAGACGCCGTGTGACATTTGAAGAGCTTGTCGCCGAGGATGAGATCGACGTCCCTGACTTCATGAAGTAGGAGCTTTTGCCAGCGATCTTTACCGATAGGCGCGGTGGCTCAAGCCTTGCGCCATACGAGTCATTAAATCTCGCCCTCCACGTTGGAGATGATCCAGCATCTGTTGCACGCAACCGTGAATCTCTTTCACATGCGGTGGGACAGGTTCAATTTATGAATCAGATACATGGCGATGCCTTTGTCGTTGTAAATAAACGCAGCGATATCGATCCAACGTGTGATGCCTTAATCACAACAACTGCAGGTTTGGGCCTTGCAGTTTTAGTTGCAGATTGCATCCCGTTACTTCTATCGTCTGCAACAGTTGTCGCTGCAGTGCATGTTGGTCGAAAAGGTTTGGTTAACTCTATAGCTCTCAAAGTTATCCATGAGATGCGGCGATTAGGAGCAACTGCAATTCATGCGCAGTTAGGTGCATCCATCTGCGGTCGATGTTATGAGGTTCCAGATGCTATGGCCGATCAAGTAGCGCGTACTCACCCTGCCGCCCATGCGCTGACTCGTGGTGGCACATCTGCCCTGGATTTACCAAAGGCGCTGATCGCCGATTTGGTAAGCCAGTCAGTTACGTATGAGGCATCAACGCAATGCACACTCGAAAACGATGAGTATTTTTCATACCGCCGCCATAATATTACGGGCCGAAATGCTGGAGTAATCTGGCTATGACACGTCGCACCGAGATTGCAGAACGTTTGCTCGACGTACAGGAGCGAATCGCTGTGGCAGCTAAAAAAGCTCAGCGAGATCCTTCGGAAATTACATTGATTGCAGTGACTAAGAGTTTTCCAATCAGTGATATCGAAATTCTCAGTCAGCTCGGAGTTCAAGAGTTTGGCGAAAATCGCGATAGTGATGCCGCTCCAAAGGCAGCGGCCGTTCCTGGAAGGTGGCATTTTCAGGGTCAGATTCAGAGCAATAAGTTAAAGTCAATCTGCTCGTGGGCACATGTGATCCACTCACTCGATGAGCTGCGACATTTTGAGGTTATTGAGAAATTTGCAACGCATCCATTGGAGATCTTTCTTCAAGTAAATCTCGATGGACTAGCAGAGCGTGGGGGAGCAGCGATCGAATCTCTCTACCCACTCGCGAGCATTATCCAGGCACATCCCGTTCATAGATTGGCAGGGTTGATGGCAGTTGCACCTCTTGGGATCGACCCAGAGATAGCCTTTGGCAATCTCCATGAAATTCAGAGAGGTTTTCTACGTGATTTTCCATCGGCTAAAAGCCTCTCGGCCGGCATGAGCCAAGACTTTGAAACCGCAATCTCCCATGGAGCGACACATCTGCGAATAGGCAGTCAAATCATGGGTTCTCGGTAGTCAGACAGGTATCTTTTAGGTATGGCTAATGCACTAAAGCGTGTCGCAAATTATTTAGGGTTGATGGATGACCCAGAGTTTGATACTCCAGTGAGTTCAAACGTTCCGGCAGTTCCAACTTCAGGCGATGTTCGTATCAAGCCGCGCAGTGCACGCACTGTCTCTTCTGTGATTACGTCAACTTCTGAAGCTACACCACAGTTAGATCTGCCAGTATTAGATCGCATCATCACTTTGCATCCACGTTTTTACAACGAGGCACGCACAATTGGTGAGCACTTTCGCCAAGGAAATCCAGTCATCATTAACCTAACCGACATGGATGAATCAGAGCATAAACGTCTCGTTGATTTTGCAAGTGGACTCGCATTTGGTTTACACGGAACAATCGAACGTGTTACTAAGAAGGTCTTTCTTATCTCTCCAGCTAATCTTCAAGTCAGTACTGAAGATAAGTCAGCTGCTGCGCAAGCAAGCTTCTTTAACCAGAGCTGATTTTCGATGCGGGTAGGCTCGGTTCTTGCAGGCATTTTGCAGTTGTTTTTATTTGCACTCTTGGGTCGTTTAATTCTTGATTACATACGAATGTTTGCGCGCAACTGGAAACCTAGCGGAATCTTCCTCTATTTTGTCGAAGCTGTATACGCAGTCACTGATCAACCAATGCGATTTGTAGGACGTTTTATCCCGCCGCTTCGCTTAGGCGCAGTGAGTTTAGATATGAGTTTTATCGTTCTCTTTTTTGGTATACAACTATTGATGGGCTTTGTTAGAGGGCTTTAGTAAGTACAACTGCCAGACCAAACTCGCTGGAATCAATACTCATAGTTTTCTCTTGCACCATTGATAAGGCCAAGATTTCATCCTTAATATGTGCCATATGGCCATCGATAGCAGCGGTGATCTCGGGCGTTGCATTCCATGCCACGTTAATGCGATCAGATATTTCAAAGCCATCACTCTTGCGACGCTCCTGAATAAATCGAATTACTTCGCGGGCATGGCCGGCCAAGATAAGCGTTGGTGTGAGTTCTAAATCAAGTGCCACACTCTCACCATCGTGAGATGCAACCATCCAACCGCTCTTTGGAACCTCTGTGATTACTAGATCCTCAAGAGAGATCTCCCATGTATCAAGAGTTATTACCCCCGATGCCCGTAGAGTTTTAACTAATGCCGTAGCATCACTTGCTGCAATCGCCTTAGCGATCTCCTGGACCGCTCCACCATACTTGGCACCCAAACTCTTAAAATTCGCCTTGATAGAGATATCCACTAAATCACCATCGGCGCTAGCTATATCCTCCAGGGCAATGACGTTGAGCTCATCGGCGATCTGCTCGCGCATCTGTGGTGGCAGAGCCGCCCAACCACTTGCTGCAATGAGTGCTCGTCCTAATGGTTGACGGATTTTAATTCCTGATTCAGCGCGCGATGCACGACCTAGTTCGACGATGCGACGGGTGAGTGCGACTTGTTGGCTCAACTCAGCATGTATTGCAGAGCTATGTGCGACCGGGAAATCTGTTAGGTGCACAGATGCAGCTGCCTCAGAATTAGTTGGGCGTACAAGCTCTTGCCATACCTGCTCAGTGATAAATGGAACCATCGGTGCCATTAATTGAGTGAGTGTTACTAAACACTCGTGAAGTGTTGCCATAGCCGCCAGATCACCATCCCAGAAACGGCGACGAGAGCGTCGTACATACCAGTTCGATAAATCATCGATAAATTGGGCGAGGGCTCGCCCTGCAATCTGAGAATCAAAGCCGGTGAGGGCATCATCGACTTCGCTAATCAACGTGTTGAGTTCAGAGATAATCCAACGATCCATTAATGGACGTTCTGCAAGTACTGGGCTCTGGCTTAACTCAAAATTCGATGCCTTTGCATAGAGTGCATGGAAGGAGACCGTGTTCCAGTAGGTCAAAAGTGTTTTGCGTACAACTTCATTAATTGCATCATGGCCAACACGGCGGGCTGCCCAAGGAGAGCCGGCGGCCAACATGTACCAACGCACCGCATCGGCGCCGTGTTGATCCATTAGTGCCATTGGCTCAAGGACGTTTCCTACATGCTTACTCATCTTACGACCATCTTTATCCAAGATATGGCCCAGACAGAGAACCGTCTTATATGAGGATTTATCAAAGACCAAAGTTCCGATAGTCATTAATGTATAGAACCATCCACGGGTTTGATCGATCGCCTCACAGATAAAATCGGCAGGGTAGGAGGATTCAAACTTCTCTACAGAACCGGCCTTGTGTGGATAGCCCCACTGTGCAAAGGGCATTGCTCCGGAGTCATACCAACAGTCAATTACTTCAGGTACCCGAACCATTGGCTCCGAACATTGAGTGCATGCAAAGGTAATGTCATCGACAAATGGACGGTGTGGATCTAGATTCGATAGCTCTTGTCCAGCTAAAGCCCCGAGCTCTTTGAGTGAGTCAACACAGATCTCATGCTTGTTTTCACAGCGCCAAATTGGAAGTGGAGTTCCCCAGTAGCGGTTGCGCGAGAGCGCCCAGTCGATATTGTTATTGAGCCAATCACCGTAGCGCCCATCTTTAATGGTTTCTGGGTGCCAATCTGTCGCAGCGTTCTCACGCAGAAGCGAATCCTTAATCGCAGTCGTTCGAATATACCAAGAGGGCTGTGCGTAATACATCAGCGCGGTGTGACATCGCCAGCAATGTGGATAGGAGTGCTCGTATGGTTGATGCTTATATAAAGCACCACTGGACTTTAACTCCTTGACTAAGATTTTATCGGCATCTTTAAAGAACATACCGCCAATAACGGGCAGCTCTGTCAAGAAAGTTCCATTGGGTGCGATGGGATTTACAACAGGTAGACCATAAGCCCGACATACAGCTAAGTCATCAGCGCCGAAGGCGGGGGATTGATGGACTAATCCAGTTCCATCTTCGGTGGTGACATATGTTGCAAGAACCACGTAATGGGCATCTGGGATCTCTACATAGTCCAGGGGGCGCTTATATTTGGTGTGTTCTAAATCCTTACCGAGTATTTTTCTAAGAATCTTCTTTTCGCCCTTAACGCTTTCAATGAGCGCTTCGGCAACTATTAATACCTCACTCTTTTCATCGACCGTGGTTTCAACTACAACGTAGTCGACATCGGGATGAACTGCGATGGCGGTATTAGAAACTAATGTCCATGGAGTTGTCGTCCAGACAAGAAGTGAGGCGCCAAGGGCTGCTAGATCCCCTGATGTAACAGGGAATCGAACGTAGACCGATGGATCAGTAACCGTTTCATATCCCTGGGCTAGTTCGTGGTCTGATAAACCTGTTCCACAGCGTGGACAGTATGGTGCTACGCGATGATCTTGTACGAGTAAACCCTTTTTCCAAATCTCTTTAAGCGACCACCAAACGCTCTCAACATACTCTGGTGACATCGTCCAGTAGGCCTGATCGAAGTCGACCCAAAAACCCATACGATCGGTCATTTCGCTAAATGCACTGACATGTCGTTGAACAGATTCACGACACTTATCGTTAAATGCCGATACACCGAATTTTTCTATGTCGCCCTTACCGTTAAAGCCCAACTCTTTTTCAACTGCAATCTCAACTGGTAATCCGTGGCAGTCCCATCCAGCTTTACGAGTGACGAGGTGGCCCTTCATAGTTTGAAAACGTGGAAATACATCTTTAAATACGCGCGCTTCAATATGGTGAGTTCCGGGCATTCCATTAGCCGTAGGAGGACCCTCGTAAAATGTCCACGGCTTGGCACTTTTACGGGCCGCTACGGATTTGTGAAAGATCTCGTTCGCGCGCCAGAACTCCAAAATCTCATGCTCGAGAGCAGGAAGATCAACTGCTGCAGAGATGGCGCGAAATACCATAATAGAAAAACCTCCGAGAAAACCCTGGAGGGACGATCTCTGCTATCGCAGATTTCGCGGTACCACCCACCTTGCGCACTAGTGGCGCCACTTAACGTTCTAACCTGGCCAGTTCTAGATGAGTCTGCACTCACTTCTTCCAGCGAGCTCGTGAGGTGATTGCCCCGTCAGCGCCCATATTGAGTTAGTGGCCCCAGTCTAGGCCATAGAGGCAATGGAAATCGCTCGTGGCGCAGTTGGTATAGATGGGGCAATCGGCATAAGGTTCGCGTCATGCCCAAGAAGCCAGCCAAAAAAGCCATTAGAAAGAAGGCTGCGCCCAAGAAGGCGGTAAAGAAGGCTGCAAAGAAGGCCCCAGCAAAAAAAGCTCCAATAAAAAAAGCGGCGGCTAAAAAAGCTGTAGCAAAGAAGAGCGCGCTTAAATCAATCCCCGTTAAGAAAGCCGGCGGTAAGGCATCGACGAGTAAGACGACGCTGACCGTCGATGAGAAATCCCAGACGGTTTCAGTCTCAACGGTGAGTGCACCGATATTGGCCCCAGTTATTGAGGAGCGCCGATTAGTGATGCCACCTCCGCCACGACCATTAAAGAGTGGCAAAAAAACTACACCTTTAAAACCAATCAGGAGTGCCCCAACGCCAATCGTTGTGAGTGATTCCGAGACTCCATGGACCCCTGCAGAGCTCAAAGTCATTCGTACCGATATTGCAAAAGAGTTGGAGCGTTTGCGCCGCGAACTCACAGTTGTTGAGCTCGAGATGGATTCACTTATTCAAGAGTCGGGCGAAGGTGCTGGCGATGATCAGGCCGATGCCGGCACTAAGACTTTCGAGCGCGAACATGAGATGTCACTTGTCATTAATGCGCGTGACATGGTTTTGCAGACTGAACGGGCACTCGATCGAATTGACTCAAAGCGATATGGATCGTGCGAAGAGTGTGGCAATGTTATTGGCAAGGCACGCCTTCAAGTCTTTCCTCGCGCAACACTCTGCATGCTCTGCAAGCAGAAGGAAGAACGGCGCTAGCAGTGCAAAGGTGGCGAACACTCTTAAGTGTTGCCTGGTTTATCTGGATCTTCGATTTAGCTACTAAGGCCTGGGCAGTAAGCGAACTTGCCTACCGCGAACCGGTAAAGATTATTGGAACTTTCTTTCAACTTACCTTTGTTCGAAACTCCGGGGCTGCATTTTCACTTGCAACAAATGCCACGCTCTTTCTATCACTATTTGGAATCATCGTTCTCATCGTAATTATTTACTTCGCACCGCAGATTACCTCCAAGGGATGGTCGGTTGTATTAGGACTGGTGATGGGTGGCATATTAGGCAATCTGATGGATCGCATATTCCGCGAGCCTGGCTTTCTTCGCGGACATGTTATCGATTGGATGCAGCTGCCAAACTGGCCGATATTTAATATCGCCGACTCTGCCATTGTGTGCGCCGCTGTGCTCTCTGTGGTTCTTACCGGACGCAACATTTCTCCGATTACTAAAAAGAGTGTGCGACCATGAGTCATCGAGAACTACGCACACTTGCAGTACCTGAAGGTGTTGCAGGAGAGCGTATCGACAGTGCACTCACACGCGTATTAGGCCTATCTCGCACAGCCGTAGTGAAACTCCTAGAAGATGGCGACATCACAACTTCCAACCGCGCCATGCTTAAATCTGAACGTGTGAGTGCAGGACAAGTAATCGAGGTACTTCTACCAGCCCCGATTAATACGATTCCAATTCCACTTACTCCAATTGATGGATTAGAAATTGTTTATGAGGATGAGGATATTGTTGTAATCAACAAGCCAGTTGGTTGTGCCGCGCATCCGAGTCCTGGATGGACTGGACCAACCGTTGTTGGGGCACTGAGTGCAGCAGGTTTCATTATCTCGACCAGTGGTGCCCCAGAGCGCCAAGGTATCGTGCATCGGTTAGATGTTGGTACTAGTGGATTAATGATCGTGGCAAAGAGTGATCGCGCATTTACGGTACTTAAAGATGCTTTTCGGACACGTACAGTTGAAAAGATTTATCACGCTTTGATTCAAGGACATATGGATCCAACGACTGGCACTATCGATGCACCTATCGATCGCCATCCAAAGGAGGATCACCGCTTTGCAGTTGTTGGAACTGGCAAGGAGTCCATTACGCATTATGAGGTCATTGAGTTTTATCGCGCAGTCTCTCTTGTGAAAGTTGAGCTAGAGACTGGCCGCACTCATCAGATTCGAGTGCATTTCTCAGCCCTTAACCATCCACTCGTGGGGGACATGACATATGGTGCAGATCCAGTTCTAGCAAAGAGCCTTGAGATGTCGCGGCCATGGCTGCACGCTAAAGAGCTGCACTTTAACCACCCTATTAATGGGGCAGCCCTTAACTTCAGCGCACCTTATCCAGCCGATCTCACAGCCTCATTGGCGTTGCTATCTGATGCCGTCCTGCCGTAAGCAATAGCCTTATATCAACTATGTCATCCGATAATTTCGTTCACCTTCACGTACATACCGAGTACTCGATGCTCGATGGAGCTGCGCGCGTTGGTGATTTAATGGCAGAAGTTGTTCGACAAGGTATGCCCGCTATTGCAATGACCGATCATGGAAATGTCTTTGGTGCCTTTGATTTTTACAAGAGCGCTAAGAAATCTGGCGTAAAACCCATCATAGGAATCGAAGCATATGTCGCACCAGAATCACGCTTTGATAAGAAGCGGGTTAAGTGGGCCGATGGCGGAGAAGATGATGTCTCTGGTGGCGGTGCTTACACACACATGACGATTCTGGCCGAAAACAATGTGGGCCTTGCAAATCTATTTCGTCTCTCATCCCTTGCATCTCTTGAGGGTTATTACTACAAGCCGCGTATGGATCGTGAACTTTTGTCGAAGTATGCAGGTGGATTAATCGCAACCACAGGATGTCCTGGTGGCGAGGTACAAACTCGCTTGCGTATGGGCGCCTATAAAGAGGCGCTCAAAGCCGCTAGTGATTACCGGGATATTTTCGGTGTAGATAATTTTTATTTAGAGATTATGGATCACGGCATCGATATAGAGTCCCGTGTAAAGGCCGATCTTCTGAAACTGGCAAAAGAGTTAGCTCTGCCTCTTCTTGCAACAAATGATCTGCACTACACGTTGCAGTCAGATGCACCAGCACATGAGGCGCTTCTGTGCGTTCAATCGGGCTCTACTTTGGCCGATCCTAAGCGTTTTAAATTTGATAACGATAGTTTCTATGTTAAAACTCCGGCCCAGATGCGTGAACTCTTTAAAGAAGTGCCTGAAAGCTGTGACAACACACTTCTTATCGCCGAGCGCTGCAACATCACACTACGAGAGGGTGAAAATCTGCTGCCGCAGTTCACTGTGCCAGCTGGCGAGAGTGAGGATTCATGGCTTAAAAAAGAGGCCGAGCGCGGCCTCATTGAACGCATGGGTTCACATGCAACTCCTGAGCACAACTCACGTCTGGCCTATGAGCTCGGTGTGATGCAGACAATGGGCTTCCCCGGATACTTTTTAGTAGTTGCTGATTTAGTTGCACATGCAAAGAAGGTCGGCATTCGTGTGGGCCCAGGTCGTGGCTCGGCCGCTGGTTCATTGGTTGCCTACGCACTTGGTATTACTGGTCTTGATCCAATTGAGCATGGCTTGTTGTTCGAGAGATTCTTAAACCCAGAGCGTATCTCTATGCCCGATATCGATCTGGACTTTGATGAGCGCAGGCGCAGCGAGATGATCCGATATGCAACGAGTAAATACGGTGAAGATCGTGTGGCACAGATTATTACCTACGGAACAATTAAATCTAAGCAGGCGATTAAAGATTCAACACGTGTTTTAGGCTATCCATATGTGATCGGTGAAAAACTTACAAAGGCTCTACCACCATCTGTCATGGGTAAAGATATTTCCCTGGGTGGTGTTTTTAATCCAAAGGATGATCGCTACGGTGAAGCAGGTGAGTTCCGTTCACTCTATGAATCAGATCCAGATTCAAAGAGAGTAGTGGATACCGCACGTGGGTTAGAGGGTCTAAAGCGACAATGGGGTGTGCACGCCGCTGGTGTAATCCTTTCTCGCGAACCACTATTAGATGTAATTCCTATTCATCGCCGTGAGGCCGATGGTGCAATCATTACCCAGTTTGATATGGGTGCATGCGAAGCTACAGGCCTGCTCAAGATGGATTTTCTCGGACTTCGAAACCTCTCTGTGTTAGATGATGCCCTACTCAACATTCAATCCAATCAGGGAGTAGAAGTTATTTTAGAGGATTTGAAACTCGATGATAAAAAAACCTACGAGCTCTTATCTCGGGGAGATACTTTGGGGGTTTTCCAGCTAGATGGTGGCCCCATGCGCGCACTTCTTCGTGCGATGTCTCCCGATTCTTTTCAAGATATATCCGCAGTTATTGCACTCTATCGCCCAGGACCAATGGGTGAGAATGCGCACAATAACTACGCCGATCGAAAGAATAAACGTAAACCAGTTGAGTCGATTCATCCCGAACTAGTCGATGCACTGAAGGAGATTCTCGGTGATACATATGGCTTAATCGTCTATCAGGAGCAGGTAATGGCCATTGCACAAAAAGTTGCTGGCTTCTCACTCGGTCGCGCCGATTTACTGCGCAAAGCCATGGGCAAGAAAGATAAGAATATTCTGGATAAAGAGTATGTACCTTTTGAGGCGGGAATGCAGGCAAATGGTTATTCAACGGCTGCTATTAAACGTCTGTGGGATGTCTTAATTCCCTTTTCTGATTATGCATTTAATCGTGCCCACTCTGCCGGGTATGGAGTTGTTTCATACTGGACTGGGTATTTGAAAGCTAACTACCCAACTGAATACATGGCAGCGCTATTAACTAGTGTTCGTGATGATAAAGATAAATCTGCGCTCTATTTAAGTGAGTGCCGCCGAATGGGAATTAAAGTTCTCGAGCCAGATATTAATGAATCCGATGCCGAGTACACACCCCGTGGAAACGATATTCGCTTTGGCTTAGCTGCCATTCGCAATGTCGGAGAAGGTGTAGTGGAATCGATTAAGGCTGCGCGCGAATCCAAGGGCCGGTTCACATCATTTGGAGATTTCCTTGCAAAGGTAGATGCTCAAGTGTGTAATAAAAAAACGATTGAATCTCTTATTAAAGCTGGAGCCTTTGGTTCAATGGGCGTGAGTAGAAAAGGTTTAATGGCGATTTATCTTGAGGCTATTGACTCTGTTATTGAGACAAAGCGAGCAGAGGCTATAGGTCAATTTGATTTATTTGGTGGTGAATCAATTAGCCATGTTGCATCTTTAGATTTAGAGATTCCAAAGGGGGAGTGGGATAAGGCGATGCTTCTCAGTTACGAGCGCGAAATGCTTGGACTCTATGTCTCTGATCACCCACTTCTCGGTGTCGAGCACGTGCTTCGAGCAAACACGGATATGACAATCAGCGAGCTCATCGATGATGGTGCCCAGAGTGAATCTATAGTGACGATTGGCGGATTAATTACCGGCATTACTCGTAAAGTTTCCAGACAGGGTGCCTCCTGGGCAGTTGTCACTATCGAAGATCTTGAAGGAGCACTAGAGGTTTTATTCTTTTCAAATACCTACAATCAATATGCAATGTCGCTAACCGAAGATCGAATAGTGACGGTTCGGGGTCGAGTAGATCGACGTGATGACGCACTACGTTTTACAGCCCTTGAAATGTCGATGCCCGATATCTCCATGGGGCCAACTGGTCCTCTCATTATTTCGCTACCCATGTCACAGTGCACCCCACCGATAGTTGATCGAGTCAAGGAGATTTTGCGTTCACACCCTGGCAAGCGCGAAGTTCATCTACAACTACTCGATAATGGCAGTAGTACTTTTATGAAGATCGATGCACTTGTCACCGCATCTCCCAGTTTGAGCGCTGATTTGAAATCTATTCTGGGCCCTAACTGCCTGATATAGACCCATGATTTAATCTCGCCCAACCCTTACCTCTCGCCCGTTACAATTGCACAGTGATTCGCACTGTAGATTTTCGTGGTCGAGCTTTGACTAAGTCGGCCTATCAGAGTGAACTTCCGCGCGCAGATTTAAATGTTGGCGAAGCGATGCGCTTAATCGAGCCCATACTGGAGCGCGTTAAAAACGGTAGTGAATCAGATTTACTCGATTTAGCCCAAGAGTTTGATGGAATCAGACCATCGAGTATCCGCGTGCCGGCTGAAGCATTGGCATCTGCACTTGCGGGGCTAGATCCAGCGGTGCGTTCAGCGCTCGAGCTTTCAATCTCTCGGCTTCGAAAAGTACATAGTGATCAAGTGCGCAGTGATACAGAAACCACCGTCGTTGATGGTGGAGTTGTTACTGAAAAATGGATTCCAGTTGATCGAGTAGGACTTTATGTTCCTGGTGGTCGCGCCGTTTATCCCAGTAGCGTGATGATGAATGTTATTCCTGCACAGATCGCAAAAGTCGCATCAATCGCCGTTGCATCCCCGCCACAAAAAGATTTCGCAGGCCTACCGCACCCGACTATTTTGGCAACCTGCGCACTTCTTGGAATCACTGAGGTCTATGCAATTGGGGGAGCCCAAGCAATCGCACTCTTTGCCTATGGCATGGAGGGTCTTGCAGAAAAATGTGATTTAGTCACAGGTCCTGGCAACATCTATGTCGCGGCAGCAAAGCGCGCGCTACGAGGGGTAATTGGAATCGATTCAGAGGCTGGACCAACAGAGATTGCAATATTGGCCGATAAGAGTGCAATTGCCGCCGATGTTGCAGCAGATCTGATTAGCCAGGCCGAACACGATGTCATTGCCGCTGCAATTCTTGTTACTGATAGCCAGGAGCTGGCCGATGCCGTCAGGGCAGAACTAATCATTCGGGTGAGTGCAACGAAACACTCAGAGCGCATTCGTGAGGCCTTATCAGGAATCCAATCTGCTATCGCAATCGTTGACTCAATTGAGCAGGGTATAGATGTAGTAAATGCCTATGCAGCAGAGCATTTAGAGATACAGACAGTGAATGCTCGCATCGATGCCGGCAAAATTCGAAATGCCGGTGCAGTATTTATCGGTCGCTTCTCGCCAGTATCTCTCGGTGATTATTCGGCTGGATCAAACCACGTTCTACCTACAGGTGGATGCGCATGTCACTCCAGTGGATTATCCGTACAAACATTTCTGCGAGGCCTACATTTTATTGAGTACGATGAAGCTGCTTTTTTAGAGATACTTCCTACCGTCATTACATTAGCAACCGCTGAGGATTTACCCGCTCACGGTCAAGCGATGTCTGCGCGTTTGGAGAACTTGTCATGAGTTGGCCGACCTGGCTTCCACTGCGCAATGAGTTGCGATCACTATCGCCATATGGTGCACCGCAAGTGCCTGCTGCGGCCTCACTTAATACTAATGAAAACCCGTATCCACCTTCGCTAGCACTTCAGGGCGCAATTACAGATGCAGTTGCAAAGGTTTCAGCGAGCCTAAATCGCTACCCAGATCGCGATGCAACGCAACTTCGTTCAGCTTTAGCGATATACATTAATGAGGGTAGTGGTACTGCCCTCAGTGCCAATAATATTTGGCCGGCAAATGGTAGTAATGAGATTATTCAATCTATTTTCCTAGCCTTTGGTAGTGGGACGGCGATCGGCTTTACGCCTTCATATTCGATGCATCCTCTCATCGCAAATGTTGCAGGAACTACGTGGATCAGTGGTGAGCGCAATTCAGATTTTTCTTTCAATCTAGATTTAGCAGTTCAAGAGATAGTCACCCACAAGCCAACACTCACCTTCATCACAACACCTAATAATCCAACGGGAGATGCGATATCTATTGATGATATTGCAGCACTTGCCGTCGCTGTAAGTGCCCACAGTGGATTATTGATAGTCGATGAGGCATATGCCGAATTTTCATCGGAAAAATCCGCACTCACGTTAATCGATTCACATCCTCATGTTCTTGTGATTCGTACTATGAGCAAAGCCTTTGCATTTGCAGGAGCTCGCGTCGGATATCTCATCGGCCAACCACTCGTGATCGATGCGATGATGCTGGTGCGATTGCCGTATCACTTGAGCGCCCTCACACAGGCCGCCGCCCTCGTTGCCCTCGAGTATCGCGCAGAGCTTTTGGGCAATGTTGCGACACTCATTAGTGCTCGCCAAGGCTTAATACATTCGCTGCATAGCCTTGGTTTGAGCACGCGCCCAAGTGCTGCCAACTTCATCTTGTTCACTGGCTTTAGTTCTCCAGCGCCACAGCTATGGAGCCAGCTCCTTGAAAAGGGTGTTCTGATTCGAGATGTGGGATTATCGTCATATCTTCGCGTCACCGTCGGCAATGAGGCCGAAAACAAAGCATTTATAAAGGCGTTAACCGAACTTCTGTAGAAAGTGAGAGCACTATGAGAACTGCACGAATCGAACGAGAGACTAAAGAGTCACATGTTCTAGTTGAACTTAACTTAGATGGCCAAGGTGTCATCGATGTATCAACCGGTGTCCCATTCTTTGATCACATGATGTCCCAACTCGGTAAGCACTCTGGCTTTGATTTACGCGTTAAAACTACGGGAGATATAGATGTCGACTCCCACCATAGTGTTGAAGATACCTCTCTTGCATTTGGGCAAGCTCTACGCGAGGCGTTAGGGGACAAGGCTGGCATCCGTCGCTTTGGAGATTCCATGGTTCCACTCGATGAAGTTCTTGTCCAAGCCGCCGTTGATTTATCGGGACGTCCTTATCTTGTACATCGCCAACCTGAAATTGTTGAGCTCATCGGAACTTTTGATACAACTTTAGGTAAGCACATCTGGGAATCAATCGTTGCAGAGGCGCATATTGCACTTCATATTCGTGTACTTGAGGGGCGCAACGCTCACCATGTATTTGAAGCTCAGTTCAAAGCTGTAGCACGAGCACTTCGCGATGCCGTTTCATTAGATGGTCGAGTGGCAGGAATTCCCTCAACTAAGGGCTCTCTTTGATCGCAATTCTCGATTATGGATCTGGAAACTTACGATCGGCTGAACGTGCATTTGCAACGAGTGGCTTAGATGTAGTTGTCACATCTGATGCACGCATCGCGATAGAGGCCGATGGTCTAGTTGTCCCAGGTGTCGGTGCATTTGCGGCCTGCATGCAGGGATTAAATGCCATTGATGGCGCAAGCATCATCAAGAAGCGATTAGAACGCGAACGCCCAACCTTTGGAATTTGTATTGGTATGCAGATTCTCTTTGCATTGGGGGAGGAGCATTCAGCGGGCAAGCCGCACTCTGGCGTCGGTATCTGGCCTGGCTCTATTACTGAATTAACTGCACCAATTTTGCCGCACATGGGATGGAACAGCGTTGAAGCACCATATGAGTCGGTTTTATTTGCAGGCGTTGAAAGTGAGTCTTTCTACTTTGTGCACTCATATGCAGCAAAAACCGCCTATGGAGAACTGCAGACATGGACTACATATGGGGAGCGATTTTTATCGGCAGTTGAGGACGCCTATGTCTGCGCAACACAGTTTCACCCAGAAAAATCGGGCGATGCTGGCCTCAAACTCATAAAAAATTGGACAGGTTCGCTATGAAGTATTTAGAGCTCTTACCTGCAGTTGATGTCAAAGATGGACGTGCCGTTCGCTTGGTGCAGGGTGAGTTATCAAAAGAGAGTATTTACGGCGCTCCGCTTGAAGTTGCACTTGAGTTTCAAAACGCTGGGGCAGAGTGGATTCACTTAGTGGATTTAGATGCAGCCTTTGGGCGCGGAGACAACTCCCGGATGCTGGCCGAAATAGTCGGTGCGCTGGATATTAAAGTTGAGCTCTCAGGTGGAGTTCGAGATGATGAATCTCTAGCGCGAGCGATCGCTACTGGATGTAGACGCATTAACTTAGGTACAGCGGCCCTTGAAAACCCCGAATGGACTGCGCGCGTGATAGCCGAGCACGGGGATCTAATTGCAGTTGGCTTAGATGTACGTGGGCAAACCTTGGCTGCACGCGGGTGGACAAGTGAAGGGGGAGATCTCTTTGAAACTCTTGCACGTCTTGATCGCGATGGTTGTGCGCGATATGTAGTCACCGATGTTACAAAAGATGGAACCTTAACGGGACCAAATATCGAGCTATTAAAATCCGTCTGTGCTGCAACTTCAAAGCCGGTAGTTGCAAGTGGTGGAATCTCAAACCTTAGCGATATCGCAGATTTAGCGGCTCTCACTTCGATTGGCATTGAGGGTGCAATCGTTGGTAAAGCGCTTTATGCCGGTGCATTCACTTTGGGCGAGGCGTTAAAGGTTGCATCGAAATGACTCTCTCAGTTCGCATCATTCCCTGTCTTGATGTAACAGATGGCCGGGTTGTTAAGGGTGTTAACTTCACAAACCTTGTCGATGCCGGTGATCCCGTTGAGATGGCACAGCTCTATGGCGCAGAGGGCGCTGATGAACTTACCTTTCTC
The DNA here is from genome assembly GCA_009699645.1 of Actinomycetota bacterium. Next base: position 16,888 of record WLNU01000012.1, read on the forward strand.
GATATCTCAGCAAGTAGTTCGGGGCGCGAAACTACCTTAGATATTGTTCGCCGCACCGCCGAACAGGTTTTCATTCCACTCACAGTTGGCGGCGGGATCCGAAGCGTTCTGGATGTGGATCGACTTTTGCGTGCAGGAGCTGACAAGATCTCTATTAATACATCGGCTATCGCTCGCCCCGAACTAATTGCAGAGATCGCAGATCGTTTTGGTTCACAGGTCTTAGTTTTATCAGTCGATGCACGCAGAGCACGCACGGACTCTGGCTTTGAAGTTACAACACATGGTGGACGCGAAGGTAGCAATTTAGATGCTCTCATGTGGGTAGAAAAAGCCTGTGCACTCGGAGTCGGGGAGATCCTCTTAAATTCAATGGATGCAGATGGTACGCGCGCCGGTTATGACATCGGAATGATTCGAGCGGTGCGCTCGGTATCTAAGGTCCCACTTATCGCTAGTGGTGGGGCGGGTAGCCTTGCAGATTTTGCGGCGGCTTTAGATGCCGGGGCTGATGCACTCCT
>WLNU01000013.1 GCA_009699645.1 Actinomycetota bacterium
CATGAGGTTTCATCACACTTGGCAAGCTACAACATGCTCTCGCTACCTGTAGTTGATGCCAACAATCGCTTGCTAGGTGCGATAACCGTCGATGACGTTCTCGATCACTTACTGCCAGATAACTGGAGACATGATCATCGCGAGAAATCCCCCGTTGAATATAAGGAGGGTTAGTCATGGCGCGTAGCTTCGGTTTAGATACACCACGTGATACCCGACGGACTTTGCGACCAAACTTTGATCCTGAAACATTTGGGCGCTTATCAGAGCGCTTCGCACGCTTCTTAGGTACTGCACGCTTTTTGGTCTACATGAGCGTCTTTGTTCTTACTTGGGTTGCTTGGAACTTTATTGCGCCTAAAGATCTGCGCTTTGATGACTATCCATTTATCTTCTTAACACTCATTCTTTCGCTGCAAGCATCATATGCAGCTCCATTGATTTTGCTGGCGCAGAATCGACAGGCCGACCGCGATCGAATTCAGCTCAATGAGGACCGCGCACGTAACGAGCGCAGTATCGCCGATGCCGAATACTTAACGCGTGAAATCGCAGCGCTTCGAATCTCACTTGGTGAAGTTGCTACTCGCGATTTTGTACGCGGTGAGCTTTCAGATTTAGCCAAAGAGGTTATTACCGAACTACGTAGCGATTCCCAATCGGACTCCGAGTAAAGACTTACTTCGCTTTATTAGCTTTTCAGTAATCTCAAAGAGGGCTTTTGCACTAGCTGATTCCGGGTCAGAGATTACAACTGGAACGCCAGCATCTCCGCCTAAGCGAAGATCAACACTAAATGGGATCTTGCCGAGCAGTGCAACATCGCTTCCGACTAACTGCGATAACCGCTTAGCTGTCTCTTCTCCGCCACCGTTTCCAAAGAGTGAAACGAGCGCCCCAGTTGCTGGATCTATGTACTCAGACATATTTTCAACGACACCGATTACTTGCTGATGAATCTGGTGTGCGATTCGACCTGCACGTTCAGCAACTTCAGCGGCTGCAACTTGAGGGGTAGTCACAACCAAGATTTCAGAGGTTGGAATTAACTGACCGAGAGAGATTGCAAGATCTCCGGTGCCAGGTGGTAAATCGATCAGTAATAGATCTAAATCGCCCCAATAGGCATCGGATAAGAGTTGCTCAAGGACTCGGTGCAGTAGTGGCCCGCGATAGGCAACGGCATCACTGCGCTCTGGCTTAAACATCTCCATTGAGACGGCTTTGACGCCAAAGGATTCGAGCGGGATAAACATTTGATCGATCGCCGTTGGACGTTGGCCCATAAGGCCCATTAAGCGCGGAATCGAGTGGCCATACACATCGGCATCGAGGATTCCAACGCGCAAGCCCTTGAGAGCGGCGGCAACTGCAAGGTTTACAGTGACTGAGGATTTTCCAACTCCACCTTTTCCTGATGCGATTCCGATTACTCGCGTCAATGAATCTGGCTGGGCAAATGGAATAAACTTTTCACGACCATTGCGCATTATCTTCTTTACATTATCGCGCTGTTCTTGTGACATAACACCAAATGTTAATTCAACAGATGTAACACCATCAATGGCTGAAACTGCGCCAGTAATATCAGTGCGCAAACGATCCTGCATTGGGCAGCCCGATATCGTTAAGAGAATCGAAAGAGAGACTTTGCCATTGTCCTCACTAACCCCATCGACCATTCCTAATTCGGTAATCGATCGGTGAAGTTCGGGATCTTGCACGGCCGTTAATGCAACGGTTATTTGATCGATCATACTCATATGAGATCTGGGTCAATCCGCGCCTCGGGACGCTTCGGTGTTGTCACAGGTTTATCTTCCATAAGATCGGCTAACTGCTTCTTCACAAATGTCTTTGGGTGAAGATCGGCGGGCTGTAGATTTTCAAAACCCGGTCCTAAATTCTCTTTTAACTCCGCCGTTGCCGTTTGTGAAAAAGCACGTAACTTCTTTAGCATCTTGGCAGCCTCTACTGCCACCTTTGGTAGGCGCTCTGGTCCAACTAAAAGCATCGCCAAAACAGCAAGGCCCAAGAGTTCTCCTGCACCGATATCAAAGAACATGCGCTTAGCCTACCTGCAATGAGGTAGTTAGTCTTTTGCTGCAATTAAGGACAATGTGGCTGAATACTCTTTGCCATCACGCACATATGTAATCATGACGCGATCTCCGACGTTCTTAGATCGAACGGCGACGATGAGCTCTTCGGCGGCATTTATCTCGCGATCTTCAAATTTAATAATAATGTCACCTGGCTTTAAGCCCGCCTTTTGAGCTGGCCCACCCAACATAATTCCGGTGCTGGATTTGGCAATGAGTGCACCCATACCCGTGAAGTTCATATTTAATGAGACACCTAAGATTGGATATGTGGCTTTGCCGTTCTTAATTAATTGATCGGCGGTTTTACGCGCTTGATTAATTGGAATCGCAAAGCCTAAACCGATTGAACCTGTCTGCGAGGTTGAACCCAGAGATGCGATTGCAGAGTTAACACCAATCACAGCTCCCGTTGCATCAACGAGTGGGCCTCCAGAGTTGCCAGGATTAATTGCAGCATCGGTTTGAAGGGCGTTAATAAATGAATTTTCACTCCGTGAGCCACCCGCAGTAACGGGACGGTTTTTAGCACTAATAATTCCTAGCGTTACAGTCCCAGAAAGTCCAAGAGGTGAGCCAATTGCAATTACTGGATCTCCAACGGCGACCATATCGCTATCACCAAACTGAAGCGCCGATAAGTTTGCTGCAGCAATCTTTAATACAGCTAAGTCATAAGAGGCGTCGCGACCCACGATTTTTGCATTATAAACATCACCATTATTGAGTGTTACACGTAGGGTGCCACCTGATTGTGCTACCGAGGCAATAACGTGATTGTTAGTCAAGATATATCCTCCACTATCGATAATAAAGCCAGAGCCTGTGCCACCACCAACACTTGTACGAGTGTTGATTGAAACAACCGATGGAAGAACTCGTGCGGCTATTCCGGCGACAGAGTCTGGTGCTCTTTCAATAACACTCGAAGAGGAAACTAAATTTGCTTGCCTAAATAATGTGCCGCCCGTTGCAGTAACACCTAAGAATCCACCAACACTGCCGGCGAGTAGCGCAACTAAAAGGACGGTGCCCCGTGTGTTTTTTCTAGAGTTTGAACTTTCCCACCACGGTGGAGCAACGTGTGTCCTCTTTGTACGGGGAAATATCATGGCTGTATTTTGCTACAACTTAGTCGCGACTAACAAACCATCGCCCGATGCAATCAAGGCACACACCCAATGCTCTGAACCGTTTTTAATGATTTTCCCAGCATCGCGCAGCGAAACTGTCTTTGGATCGCGCTGGGCTGGATCACAGACTTTAGATCCCCCAAAGAAGTTATCGATTACTAGAGCCCCGCCACTTCGCAAAATGCGGTGTGCCTCACCGATCACAAAGGTTAAATCCTCTGGGTTATGGCGCAGAACAACGAGGTCATATGCGCGATCAGTAAGTTTTGAGATTACATCCAGAACTGAGTTAGTAATGAGGCGATATCGCGTCTGGGCAATATCGGCATCATTAAAGGCCATCTTTGCAATACGGGTGTGTTCCATCTCATCATCGATCGATGTCAGTGTTCCGCTATTGAGCATTCCATCGAGCAACCACAGGCTTCCAACACCTGAGCCCGTACCCACTTCTACCACTGACTGCGCCGATAATGTAAAGGCTAAGTGGCGAAGATAGGCACCGGCACCGGGTGTTACATCTACCGCTCCGAGCTCGATGCCACGTGCACGTGCCTGTGATTTGAAGTGATCTTCAACGATAAAGTTTTCAGCATACGAGTGTGGATCGGTTTTCATCACAGAGACATGATCCATTGAGTTAATAAGCGAACTCCATAACCTGTACCGCCTTTTGGATTTTCCCCTGCATCGACTTCACTACGACCGGTACCAGCGATATCTAGATGCAACCAGCGGCGCTTTCCTGCGAAGTGTTCTAGAAATAGCGCAGCAGTTACTGATCCCGCTGAATAACTGGCATAACTGGCATTGTGATTAAAATCTGCAACATCACTTTCCAGCGAATCCTTATAATCATCAATAAGTGGCATGCGCCAAACACGATCTCCTGAATCTGTGCCAGCCTTTACAAACTGGGCTGCAAGCTTGTCATCACGTGTATACATTGCAGCAAACTGTCGACCAAGTCCTAAAGTTGCCGAACCTGTCAGCGTTGCAATATCGATTAAATAATCGGGATCTAAATTAATGTCGGCATATGCCAGGCCATCGGCAAGGACTAAGCGGCCCTCTGCATCGGTATTGATCACCTCAACAGTTGTTCCTCCATAATGTTTAATCACATCACTAGGGCGCTGAGCAGTAGCCGAGATAGCGTTTTCAGCACACATCATGAGAGCGGTAACACGCACATTGGGTTGTAACTCTTCAAGGGCTGTAAGGGTTGCAAGTATTGCTGCAGCACCTGCCATATCTGACTTCATGGCAATCATTGATTCGTATGGGCGCTTTAGAGAGACTCCCCCAGTATCAAAGGTGATTCCCTTACCAACTAAAACAACGTGAGGGAGTGCTGCAACTGAGTTTTTCCTATTTTTAGGGGCATAGCTCACCTCGATAAAGCGTGGGCCTGGATCTGGTGATGAGTTACCGACAGCACGAAGGCCCCCAAAATCTTTAAGTGCTTTGCCGCTGAGAACACTTACCTTTAGTCCATTTGATTTGGCGAGGGCTTGGGCTTGTGTAGCCATCCACGCAGGAGTCTTAATATTAGAAGGCGTATGGACCATATCGCGAGCGCGCGCAACTGCTTTCGCATAAACATGAGCAGCATTAACAATCTCCTTATCATCACTTGCAACTAAGAAAGTAGGAACATCGGCAGGTTTTCCACTCTTTAAACTCCAAAGGTAGGCACCCATGGTTAGTGAGATTGCATGTGCGGCAATATCAGTTTTATTTACTGCACATGCCGAATAAACCGTTGAATTTTTTCCTCGAACCTTTCGAGCGATTGCTGTTGCAGCAATACGAAAGGCAGGAGTCGTTGCATCGCCAATTGCTGTTAAATAAATCCGCTCGGTCACACAGTTTTGTGCACTAACCGGAATTTCAAATATCTCACCGGGCTTTCCAGTAGGTGAAAAAAATGAGAGCTCATCTAGCAAATTGATTTCAAAGCACTTCTGAATATCTTCGATGATTGTGCCCGGGCCCTGAAAAACAAAATTCTCAGCACCATCACTTACATATGCCAGTGCAATTACATGGGCCGACGTAGCGGCGTTGAGTTTTACTGGTGCGCTGGCAAGTGTTGAAGACATGCGTTGAAGGCTATCGCCTAGAAATGCTTTACTTCTTAACTAAAGCGACCGCGGCATGAAGTGCGGCGCTGAGATTATTTGCTTCCTCTGGGTTGAGCTCGACCACTAGGCGCCCACCGCCCTCGAGAGGGATTCGCATGACCAGGGAGCGCGCCTCCTTGGTAACCTCCATGGGACCATCACCTGTGCGTGGTTTCATGGCTGCCATGGGAAGACTCCTCTAAAAGATTGGGCGGAAATACAAGGGGGTAAGTATCTCGTATTTATCACGCTGGTGGGAAATCGGATTTATAGCCCCAGAAGCCCGCTTAACCGTGCCTTTCCCGTAGTGATAACTGCATCCACGGCACGTACTGGTACCGATAAGAGCTCGGCGATCTCATTCGAGGACATGGATCGCAGATAGTGCATGCTCAAGATGAAGCGCTCCTCTTCGGGCAGGGATGCCAACACCTCTGCCAAAGTTGTGGGCGCACTCATGGCCTAAGGCTATCGCTGGATGGATGGAGCTTGCTTGAAGCCTTGGGGCCGTTGTATTTAGCGAAATGATCGAGCAAAGCGCGCCAGTGAGAGGCGAACACCGAGATAGAGCCCGGGAGAGATGAGAATGAAAACCGCACGTGGGGCAAGAACTTCTTCTGACCAATCAAATCGTGTCTGGCCTTCATGTATCTGGTGTAACTCAAAGCGTCCACTGCCTTTAATGATTGGCCCCGTGTGAATCACATCGCACAAATACGGCGGAGCCCATGCACTTACTCTCATTGTGTCTAGTATTCCAAATGATCTAATGCCAGTAAAGGCGCTGATGCAGGTACCAATACCATCACGTGTCTGTGATGTCACAGAAACTTTTGTCTGTAACATCCAATCGCCTTGTTTCTCCCAATCAACAAGTGAATCCCAAACCTGTTGGATCGGTGCATCGATTGTGAGCGAAATTGCAATGTGATTACTTCTCATTGACCACATACCGCCAGTGCATCCTCGATAGTTGTGGTCCATGAGATTAAATCACGCATTCCTGGCTTAATAAAATTTTCAGACTCTAAATGCAGAACCAACTCATGGAGCGGGTCATAGATGCCAAATGGATCAAGAATAACAACTGGCTTATTGTGAAACTTTAAATAACGCCCAACCCAGATTTCAAAGAACTCCTCAAGCGTGCCGGCACCTCCGGGTAAGGTAATAAAGGCATCGGAGATATCTGTAATCATCGCTTTGCGCTCGCCCATTGTCTCTACGACATGAAGTTCGTCATTGTCATGATCTGCAAACTCAATATCAACGAGTGCTTGTGGAATCACTCCAACGGTTCGGCCATTGGCTGCGCGCGCACCACGCGAAACAGCGCCCATCATTGAAATATGGCCACCACCTGTAACTAGCTCCCAGGAAGCAGAGCCGATGCCTTCGCCTAATTGATAGGCAAGATCTACATATTTTGGGTCGATAGTTGGTGAGGATGAGCAAAAGACTGCGATACGCATGTGAGAAAGAATAGGGGTTAGGCTTAGCACATGGAGACCATTGCATCTGGCCACGCAATTACCACGATGTCAGGTGGCATTCTTCTTGATGCTTGGTTTCCAGCACCAACCTTAACCGCTCTGAGCTCTACAATTCCGGCCGAACTCAAAGCGCTAGTGGGAGCAGATAGTGTGCGCGGAGTAAGCCGCGAAATCGCAAGTATTGAGATTGATATTTCAATTGCTCCAGCTTCGGCACTCGATGCATATCTGCGTTTACATCTCCTATCGCATCGATTAATAAAGCCACATGGAGCAAACCTTGATGGCATCTTTGGACTACTTACCAACGTTGTATGGACATCGGCTGGCCCATGTGCAGTTGAGAATTTTGAGCTCACACGCGCACGATTGAAGGCAGCACATGGTCATGTCACTGTGTTCTCAATCGATAAGTTTCCCCGAATGGTCGATTACGTAGTTCCAAGTGGTGTGCGAATCGCAGATGCCGATCGCGTCCGATTAGGTGCTCACTTAGCTCCAGGCACAACAATCATGCATGAAGGCTTCGTTAACTTTAACGCCGGAACCTTGGGCACTTCGATGGTCGAGGGACGTATATCAGCCGGTGTAGTTGTTGGAGATGGCAGTGACATTGGCGGTGGTGCATCAATCATGGGCACATTAAGTGGTGGCGGAAAACAAGTTATCTCAATCGGTGAAAAAACTCTGCTCGGTGCAAACTCTGGCTGTGGAATCTGCCTTGGAGATAACTGCGTTATTGAAGCAGGAACATATATAACTGCAGCATCAAAGCTTCGTCTGCCCGATGGTGAGATCGTAAAGGCTGCAACACTATCGGGTGCTCATAATCTATTGTTCCGTCGCAATTCGCTAGATGGCGCACTTGAAGTAGTAAGTCGTACTGGTACATGGGGTGGACTTAACTCAATTCTGCACGCCAACTAAATCAAAGTATGCAGATGGAATCTTTGTCCGACTTCTAAATGTTTCACCACGAATCGTAAACTGCACTCCAGTACTAGATGTGGCACGGATTTGACCTACCGTTCCACTCTCATTGCGTGTGAGTACTTCTAGCGTTAGAACATCGGGCAGTAAAAATGCAGCTGCAATGACTGACTGCGCAACCGTGCGATCCCATGTAACAAATCGTGGGTTCAGAGCTATATCTAAACTCCCAGGATCATCGACAATCTGCGTAAAGGCTCTGGCGCTACCCCAAGCATTCAGCGCGAGCTCTGTTTTGCCCCCCGAAGATGAGAAGAAGTAGGCGGTAATTGGTAAGCCTGCCTGCGTGATGACCGATCCTGCAGTTTCTATGACGCTCTGTTTCCACACGAGGCCGTATTTGAACTCCAACTCTTTGGCATAGCCTAAAAAGAGCTGATCTGAAATCTCACCATATAGATCACAATCACAAGCAGCCCTATAAATTCCCGCTTTGCTGAGCGCATATGTGCGTGATGCAATCGCCTGTGCCTGCAGCGCGGCTAATGGCCAATACGAAGGCATCTCACTTATGCCCCATAGATACTCATCACCAAGGCGCAGTGAATTTGTGAGCTCTAAGCGATATCCCAGTACCGCATCTTTTACTGCGCGTATCTGCATCTGCCCATAACGATACTTTCTTGTTGTTCCATTGTGACTAACCGAGATTAGGGCATCGCTTCCAGATAAATATCGAGTACCACTCCAGCGAACTGTGAAGTTACGGCTCTTAGTAAAACTGGTTATTTTCTTACCTATGCTCACACTTGGTACAACGCTAGCGCCCAATACTGAGAGGTTTAGCGAGGCCTTACTTGAAAACACAGCGATTGGAACTGCATCAACTTGATCACCGATGTCACCACTAAAGAGTTGGACAAGTCCACCCTCAGTATTTGTCGAAATCTTTGTACTTGTGAGCAAGTGACCGATATTTACTCGCAGGATCTTAGAATCAACCACTGGTTCAATCGCAACATCTTTATAAAAATATTTAAGAATCTCCTCTGATGTTCGGCCAGCTAGCGCCATAGACCTGGCACCCATCTGAGACATGCCAACTCCATGACCGTAACCTGATCCATGGAATGAAAAGTTTGACGGGACATCAATCGCCGAAGCAGGAGTTATGGAGAATGGAAGGAGAAGTAGAAGTGCAAGAAGTTTTCTAGACATCCTCATCGATGGCTGCACTCTTTCCGACCTGTAAAAACTCTTGGTATGCATCAATCGTCGCATCGGGGGCGCCGCGTTGAACCAACGTGCCCTTGTGTAACCACGCAACGTCGTTGCAAACATCCCGCAGAGTGGCCATTGCATGGCTAACAAGAATCAAGGCTCGATCATCACTGCGCAGCTCTTTGATGCGGTTAAGTGACTTCTCTTTAAACTGTGCATCTCCCGTGCTCAGTGCCTCATCGACGATCAAGATATCTGGGCGCACGGTAGCTGCCACTGAAAATGCTAGACGCGAGAACATTCCCGATGAATATGTGCGCATCGGTGCATCGATCGCCTCTCCTAGTTCAGAAAAATCGGCAATCTCTTGAAAATGGCTTTCGATCTCATCTCGCGACATGCCAGCAGCTAATCCGCCAAGAAATACATTGTCGCGACCAGACATCGATGGATTAAAGCCAACGCCTAAAGCCAGCAATGTGCTGACGCTGCCAAAGACTTCTATGCGACCTTGCGAGGGAGGAATAATTCCGGCGATAACGCGCATCATTGAGGATTTGCCAGCACCATTTGTTCCAATAACACCTAAAACTTGGCCATATTCGACATCGAGATTTACATTATCGAGAGCTCGAATCACGCGCGTATGTTTTGATCCACGTCCTAAAGATTTAACACGTGCCTTTAACGTGGGTCTTCGATCGATGGCAGTTGTGTATGTAAGACCTAGACCGCGAACTGAAACTGCAATCTCATTGGTCTTGTGCGCATTAGAGACGGACGGCAAATTCACGCTCCCTTGAAAGGAAGAAATAAGTACCAATTAAAAATATTCCACTCGCCCATGCCAAGCCAGCTAGCAAACTAGATGAGTGTGGGGCCTGCCCATGTACTACTGCACGAGACCAACTATCGAGAATTGGAAAGAGTGGATTGAGAACTTCTATCGCCTTTAACTGTGGTTTGAGCGAGGATGCCTCATAAAGAATCGGCGAAAGATAGAGAAGCGTACGAGTTAAGTAAGGCAGGAAGCTGGCGATATCGCGGAAGTAGACATTGATGCACGAGATTGTAATCGCAAGGCCTAGTGCAAGTAACATGGCAATCAATAGGACTGGAAAAGCCCAGAGCATCTGCCAAGAAAAGGGCAGACCTAAAACACTGCGGATGATTACAAAGATCGCAAGTGTTGGAAGAAACTTAAATACAGCGATAACAACTGCAGAGATTGGAAGCATAATTCTTGGAAATGCAGTGTTAAGAATGAGGCGCTGGCCAGCGGTGATTGATTTAACCCCACCTGTCAGTGAGTTTGCAACGAGATAAAAGAGAAATAGTGTCGCCGTTAGATGGGCATAGCGGGTGCTATCTGATGAGCCCCCAATAATGATGATTAAGAGGAAATACACGGCTGAGAGCAGAAGTGGATTTAGTACCAGCCATAGTTGGCCAAAGGCTGAGTCAAAGTGTTGTTCGCGAAGTTCTGAGCGCGAGTACTCAGAGATGAATGTTCGACGCGACCAGAGTGATTTCCAGTATTGAATTAGCGGTGGCAGACCGGCCTTGAATGGCTCATAGACCTGCAACGGTGCGCTCACGGTCGTAAGGCTACCTTACGGTGCAAGCGACTTAGGCGAAGTGAGGAAGCCCGTCCCCCAACACATATGCATAGTCAGAAGAATGAGCGGTAAAGAGATGATTTCGCCCAAAGATTTTCCGATCACAATCGATGCCAGCAGAATAAAGAGTGCATAGACAAGGGCCGGAAGAAGAAAGATTGTCGATATGAAAGTACCAAGAATTATTGATAGCGCAGATACTAAAACTGTAAAAGGTGGAGCTAAATATCTATAGTTAATTGTTCCTTCATGGCAACGTGAAACTACACGTCGCCAACGACCATACTCAAAGTATTGACGTGCAAGTGCGCTCACTGTTGAACGGGGACGATAAGTAGCAACTAAGCGGGGATCAAAGTAAATCAGACCGCCTACAGAACGCAGACGAAAATTTAACTCCCAATCCTGAGCGCGTGTAAAGCGTTCATCAAAACCACCGACTGCAAGTAAAGCCTCTTTTCTAAAGGCTCCTAAGTAAACAGTATCGACGGCACCTGCAGCGCCGCCTGTATGAAAGCGTGAGACCCCGACTCCAAGTGGACTTCGCATCGCACGTGCAACTGCCCGCTCAAATACACTCTTACCTGTCGCAGCCATGACACCGCCAACATTAACTGCCCCGCTCTGTGTGAGAATTTCTAGAACTAAAGACAAGTAGTTCTGCGGAATCTCTGAGTGGCCATCGACGCGCACAATATTTGCATACTGCGAACTCTTAACTGCAAGATTTAATCCCGCTGCAGTGCGGCCTGTAGGATTTTCAACAATTACTACTCGTGAATCTGCCTGTGCCAAAGTGCGCGCAATGGCCTCAGTTCCATCCGAAGATGGTCCAATCGCTAAAACCACTTCGAATAGCCCGTGAAAATCCTGTGACAAAATTGCGTGCACAGAGTCGGCTAAGTGGGCAGCTTCATTGCGCACCGGAAGAATTACTGAGATTTCACGCTTCGGTGAGCCATATAACTCATTTGCTGATGTCGGCATAACCCCACCACCGTATCGCTGAAGTAGTCTTCGCCTGTGAAAGCGACGCGACCTATTCGGATTATTACCTCACTCTCCCTCGCCGTCGTTGCGATCTCAGCCGTTGCATGGCTGGGTCTAGGTCAGGTGAGCGGGGCAATTGACCGCATCGATGTCTTTAGCTCACTTGGTAAGCGCCCAGATAATCCATCGACTGCTCTTAATTATTTACTTGTTGGCTCTGATACTCGCGAAGGTCTAACAAAAGAACAGTCCAAACTCTTGCGTGTTGGAACAACTAAAGCCGCTGCCGGCGCACGCTCTGACACCATGCTCTTAGTACACATCAGTAAATCGCGGGATAAGGCAACGATTATTTCGATTCCGCGTGATTCGCTCGTAACAATTCCAGAGCACAAATCATCTATCTATAAAGATCGAACCGTTGCCGCGGCTAAAGGTAAAATTAACTCTGCTTTTGCATGGGGCGGTGCACCGCTACTTATTCAAACAATTGAAGATGAGACTGGTGTTCGCATCGACCATTATGTTGAAATCGGCTTTGCAGGATTTGCCGGAATGGTTGATTCACTCGGTGGAATCGAAGTCTGTTCCAAAAAAGATATTGATGATCCTAATAGCCATTTAGTGATGAGTGCAGGTGTGCATACCCTTGATGGAATAGAGGCACTTAAATATGTGCGTACTCGTGACTTCGATGGAATGGGTGACTTGGGCCGTATGCAACGTCAGCAGCAGTTCATGAGCGCTGTTCTGCGCAAAGTTACGAGCACTGGCGTACTGCTCAATCCTGTTAAGTTAGTGAGCTTCTTTAATGCTGCAATAGCAACCGTTAAAACCGATTCACAGCTCGATAGCAGTGATTTAATCACTCTTGCTAAACAGCTAAAGAATCTCTCTGCGAGCAAGGTTCGCACTCTCACAATTCCGCTGGGTAATGCCAATGCCCGCGTGCCAGGTCTCGGTTCGGTTGTTATATGGGACAAGGTTTTAGCCCCCGATCTATTTAATCGTCTACGTGAAGATCTAGCTCTGGTTGATGAGCTCACACCTTCGCCATCGGCATCATCTAGCGCCTCTGCCACACCGACAATCGTCGATAAATTCAAGACGCGAACCGCCGATGAAAATCCATGCGGAGCGCTGAAGTAAACTCATGTCCATGAAATCAACGCTCTCGGTTATTGGCTGCGGATATTTAGGTGCAACACATGCAGCCTGTATGTCATCCCTTGGTTTCACCGTCATTGGTGTTGACACAGATCCAGTTAAGGTTGCGATGCTCTCGCGCGGTGAGCTCCCCTTTTATGAGCCCGGCCTAGATACCTTATTAGCCCAAGAGATTAAATCCGGACGCTTAACATTTACAACTGATTTTTCTGCTATCGCCGATGCCGACATTCACTTTGTCTGTGTTGGTACACCCCAGAGCAAAGATGGATTAGCCGCTGATCTGACTTACGTGAAATCGGCAGTTACTGCCATTGCACCTCATTTAAAAGAGGGTGCACTCGTAGTTGGAAAATCAACGGTCCCAGTTGGAACGGCCCAATCTCTACGCGAAGAGCTTGCACAGATAGCGCCACAGGCCGACCTTGCATGGAATCCAGAGTTTTTACGTGAGGGCTTTGCCGTTGAAGATACATTGACACCTAACCGCCTTGTTGTTGGTGTTGCTAATGATCGCGCCGAGCAGATTCTCAAAGATGTCTATGCACCTATCCTGGCCCTTGGTACTCCTTGGATTCGCGCCGATCTTCCAACTGCCGAACTCGTTAAGGTAGCTGCGAACTCATTTCTTGCAACAAAGATCTCATTTATTAATGCAATGGCTGAAGTTTGTGAAGCCGCTGGCGGAGATGTCACTGTTCTTGCAAAGGCAATCGGTTATGACCCACGTATCGGTAGCCGCTTCTTACAAGCAGGAATTGGTTTCGGTGGTGGCTGTCTACCTAAAGATATCCGTGCATTTATGGCGCGCGCCGAAGAGCTTGGTGCCAAGCAGGCACTTGAATTCTTGCGAGAGATTGATGCAATTAATTTACGTGCCCGCCAGCGTGTGATCGATGTTGTGCGCAGTGATTTATCGGAGGATTTAACGCAGTACACAATCGCAGTGCTAGGTGCGACCTTTAAACCAGATAGTGATGATGTGCGCGACTCCCCAGCACTCGATATCGCCGTGCAGTTGCACGCCGCCGGCGCCACTGTTGTTGTGCACGATCCCAAAGGTATTGAGCCCGCCCGCAAACGCTTCCCTACCCTCACCTTTGCCGAATCTGTGAGCGATTGCGTGAAAGGTGCTGATTTAATTCTGCACTTAACTGAGTGGAAAGAGTATCGAGCCCTCGATCCTTTAGTAATCGGAAAATTAGTTAAAAACAAGATGATTATCGATGGACGCAACGCCCTTGATCGCGAACTATGGAGAAGTGCGGGTTGGAAGTTCCACGCATTAGGACGCAGCGATTAACGAGAGCGAAGTAATCGACGCACTCCTTGCAATGAAGGTGTGGGCCGTCGTCGGTCTTGGTAATAATCCAGATCGCGCAGCCTTTGGTGTTGCCAAACTATTACAGGACAAGGGTCACCAGATTATTCCGGTCTATCCACGCGCCGAAGTCGTACATGGGCAGATTGGTTATAAGGCACTAAGTGAGATTCCAGTACAGGTTGATGTCGTTGACTGCTTTGTGAACTCATCCATAGTGGGAAAGGTTGTCGATGAGGCGATTGCAATCGGTGCAAAGGCCGTTTGGCTTCAGTTAGATGTTATCGATGAATCTGCAGTTGCTCGGGCACAGGCCGCGGGATTATTGACGGTCATGAATCGTTGTCCAGCAATTGAATATCGAAGCCGCTAACTAAAATCCAGTTTTTTGATTTCGACGCGATGTTAAGTTGGCAGCCTTTGCCTTTGCTTCGACGTTAATATCTTTCAGAGCTTGAGCTACCTTGGCTGAGATTGCAGCATCTGAGGCTCCTAAAATGCGAGCAGCAAGTAGCGCGGCATTCTTAGCATTTCCTACACCTACCGTTGCAACTGGGATTCCTGCAGGCATCTGCACAATAGAGAGTAATGAGTCCATTCCATCTAAGTTTTTTAGGGCAATTGGAACACCGATGACTGGCAGCGTAGTAAGAGATGCAACCATGCCTGGCAGATGTGCGGCCCCGCCTGCACCAGCGATAATTACTTTGTAGCCTTTAGCGGCAGCGTTCTGTGCAAACTCCACCATTTCAACTGGCATGCGATGAGCCGATACAACATCGGCATCGTAGGAGATTCCGAGTTCATCTAAAGTTTTGGCAGCCTCTTCCATGATGGGCCAGTCAGAGTCTGATCCCATGATTAGTGCAACATCACTCATCGATTTCTCCGCTCATGTAATCAAGGGCGTGCTGGACTTCGTGGCTTAATTCTACGGCGTCATTGCCTAAGAGAGTTACATGACCAATCTTGCGACCTGGGCGCACATCTTTCTTATAGTGATGGAACTTTAAGCCTGGATTTCTTGCCATCAGGTGCAGATATGGTCGATACATATCTGTTTTACTCGAGCCAAGGATATTTCCCATAACGGCAACAGGTGCACTCATCGATGTATCCCCAAGTGGTAAATCTAAAACCGCGCGCAGATGCTGCTCGAACTGTGATGTCACCGAACCTTCGATAGTCCAGTGGCCCGAATTATGGGGGCGCATAGCAAGCTCATTAATAAATAGTTGATCACCTTTAACAAACATCTCAACTGCCATCACTCCAATAAGGCTGATCTCCTGTGCAATATCTAGCGCCAATTTCTGCGCCATTGCGCTCATCTCTGCATTCAACTGTGGTGCTGGCGTAAGAGTCATTGTGCAGATTCCATCAACCTGCACAGTTTGTGTAGGCGCCCATGTGCTTGCCTGGCCGTGAGGTGAGCGGGCAACCATTACAGCGATCTCATAGTCAAATTCGACGAGCTCTTCGATCAAAACCTTTCCTACCTCTGCGATGAGTGCACTTAACTCTTTCTCAGAGTTAATTTTCCATACTCCGCGGCCGTCATACCCACCTGAAATAGCCTTTGCTATCAATGGATATCCGGTAACACCGTGTGCTGTTGTTACAACGCTAGATTTTGGCGATGGAAAGTTGCTCAACCGTTGGCGCATCTGCGCCTTATCTTGTGAGTAAATAAATGCACTAGAGCTCGGTCTTACAACAACTCCTGCCGCTTCAAGGGCCTTAATGACGCTCAGTGGAATTAGCTCATGTTCAAAAGTTACGACATCACATCTCTTGGCAAACTCAAGGACCGTATCGACATCTGCATAATTACCAACAACATGATGGGCAATGTGTGCACCACTGTCTTTAGAACTCTGCGCTAATAAGAGGAGATTAATGCCGAGGTCGATTGCCGGTGCAACGCTCATTCGGGCGAGCTGACCGGCACCTATGATGCCAACTGTAGGGAAGGAATCGCTCACTGGCTTATCGTAGATGAACTATGTCAGCGGCTTGAACGTGGGCTCCAGTATCTAATACCAACTCGCCTCGTCCGCTTATGGATACAGCTATTGCGCTTTCTATCTGGCCATCTGGATACTCCACTCGAACCTTGCGCCCAATCGTGGCGCTCATCTGGCCATAGGTAGCCATTATCTCATCGCTGCCAGAATCCCAATTTATAAAGTTGGTTTCAAAGATTTTTAGTAGATCGGATAGTAATTGGTTTCGATTCAGAGATTGCGCACCTTCGATAAAAATCGATGTAGCCGTTGGCACTGGAAGCTCTGAAGGCTGCATGGCAACATTTATTCCGATACCTATAACCACGCCATTACCAACGAGCTCGGCAATAAGCCCCGATACTTTTTTATCTTTTATTAAAATATCGTTGGGCCACTTTACTTGTGCGTTGTACTGAGAAAGTTTCTGCGCAACACTGACACCAGCAATCAGCGGAATCCATCCCCAATCATCGCGATTTCTTTGTGGCTCGATATAGATAGAAAATAAAAGAGCACTAGACTTTGGCGCATCAAAAGTTCGCGCTAAGCGTCCACGTCCACCACTTTGATATTCGGCGGCAATAACATCACCTGCGCGAGCATCACCGGCTCGCACGCACGCGACTAAATCGCTCTGTGTAGATGCCGTGAGTTCAACCACGCTTACTCGCCAGTACTGCGTCACTGCAGCATTGATTATCGAACTATCGAGGGGCGTGCTTAGCATTTCTCTCTCCACGCCTAGTACCGTAGGGGCATGAGCCGTGATATGCATACAACTGCCGGAAAAATCGAAGATCTACGCGCACGAGTCGAGGAAGCGGTCCACGCTGGTTC
>WLNU01000014.1 GCA_009699645.1 Actinomycetota bacterium
AGTCAAATTAATTTTTTAAGGAAACTAGGGCCCGAAAAGGAGCACCACAATGGGAGCAAGAAATAACAAGGCTCTACGCGAGCCAAAGAATAAGGGCGCAAAAGCCGCTGCCCTGAATAAAAAGTTTAAAAAGAAGCCTTGCAGCTTCTGTCAGCAGAAGGTCACCTATATCGATTACAAAGATATCGCCACCCTTCGCAAGTACATCTCTGACCGCGGAAAAATCCGCGCTCGCCGCGTTACAGGGGCATGCACTCAGCACCAACGCTCGATCGCAACTGCAGTCAAAAACAGCCGTGAAGTAGCACTACTTCCTTACACATCTTCAGCGAAGTAAGGGGTGAATCAACCATGAAACTCATCCTTACTCGTGAAGTTGCAGGCCTAGGGGCTGCAGGAGATGTTGTAACTGTTAAAGATGGCTTTGCCCGTAACTTCTTGCTACCTCGCGGAAATGCAATTGCATGGTCACTCGGTGGCGAAAAGCAGATCCAGAGCATTCGCCGCGCGCGTAGTGCCCGTGAGGTTCGCGATATCGACCACGCTAAAGAGATCAAGGCAAAGCTTGAGTCTGCAACTATTACTGCAAAGGTAAAGGTTGGCGCTAAGGGCGTCCTATTTGGTTCAGTAACCGATAAGGACATCGCAACTGCCGTTAAAGCAGCAGTTGGTTTGGATATCGATCGCCATGCGATCAAGACTTCAGGTCATATCAAGAAGGTTGGAAGCCACACGGTCAAGATCTCACTTGGTCACAACGTTGTTGCAACTGCAACAGTTAACGTTGCCGCTGAATAAAAGATACTTAAAAGGGCCCGTCGCTTATGCGGCGGGCTTTTTTATTTCTGCGTGACTTGCACCAATGCCTTCTTGAAATAGTCACTTGTAAACTCACTGCTCGCTAAATCGTATTTAGACATTCCCCACTCCCAGAAATCAAAGTTGAGATCTGAGACCGAGGATTGAATCGATGCCCATAGCGTCCAGCCGTACTTTGCCATCAGCGCCCACAACCATGCGCGTGCAACTTTATCGGGACGGTATTCACCGTAATAGGCGCTCACTAACACTTCTAGCGCATCGATCGGTAAAAACGCCTCTGCCCAAACATTACCAATCTCAAAGCAGGCATCGTTATTTCCTGAGTACTCATAGTCAATCAACCAAATCTTCTGGCCATCATCGATGAAGTTTCCAGGCAGTAAATCATTATTACAAGGGACAAGACCTTCAAATAAAATCGACATAGCTCTCTTAATCTCAACTACCTTTGAGCCAAAATCTAAATAACCCTCAGGCAATCGAAACCCCTGCTCTTGCACAATCTTTTGATAGTTCTTTTGTGTAGTGAACATATTGAACTCGTGATCGAAAGAATCCAGTGCATGCAAAGTACGCAGGCTTGTAGCGATTCGCTTTAAATTTGCGCCAACATCTTCGGCGCCGTATGTCTTTCCTTTAATGTAAGAGATAAGCAATAAACCCTCACCAGGTAAATAATCTAAAACCTCTGCGCCGACTTCGCCCTTGCCGGCAATCGTTGAGTTTATAAACTCAGAGCCTCGATCGATGGATAAAAGCGAGGACGAGTTACTGGAAACGCGCGCAACGTATTTCTCATCTGGTGTTTGGACGAGGAAGTTTCGATTAGTTAAACCACCCGATAGTTCAGCAATCGATGTTCGAGGACGAAGGCGCTCCACCTTGTTAAATAGTTGAGCGAACTCACGCTCTAGTGCACTGGCATCACTCACCCGTTCAGGATACATTTCACGCGTGTCCGTGTCAGTAGTCCCAGCGAGAGCAAAAATCGTCATTATTGGTGGCGGCGTTGGCGGAACATCGGTCGCCTATCACTTGGCAGAACTGGGCGAAAAAGATGTCATTCTTCTAGATCGCAACGAGTTAACAAGCGGCTCAACCTTTCATAGCGCTGGATTAGTCGGGCAACTACGAGCAGATCCAACTCTGACTCTCATGAATATGCACTCCGTAGATCTCTATCGAAAACTTCAAGCAACGCAGACACCTCCCAGTTGGCGTGAGTGCGGCAGTATTAAATTGGCATCAACGCCAGAGCGCATGCAAGAGATTCGCCGCCAGATCGGCTGGGCCAAGACTTTTGGCCTTGAGTTACATGAGATCTCCCCCCAAGAGGCCCAAAACTTATTTCCCTACATTGATCTAGAGGGCGTCGTAGGCGCCTGCTACATGGCATCGGATGGTCAGGTTGATCCATCACAGCTTGCAATGGCGCTGGCAGCGGGTGCGCGCAAAAATGGGGTGCAGATCTTTACACATACCCGCGTATTAGAGATTAAGACAACTAATGGACGAGTAAGCAGTGTCGTCACCGATAAGGGCGAGATCGAATGCGAAATCGTTGTTAACTGCGGTGGAATGTATGCAGCTCAAATTGGCCGTATGGTCGATGTGCGAATTCCAATCGTTCCAATGAGCCATCAATATTTAATTACCGATAACTTTATGCCCCTCGATGCCCCATTTTTACCATCACTGCGCGATCCCGATAATTTAATTTACTTTCGCCAAGAGGTCTCTGGTCTTTTGATGGGTGGATACGAGCGAAATTCAAAGGCATGGTCGGCCGATTACAAGAGTATCGACAACATACCTGCCAACTTTAACTCGATGTTGCTACCCGATGACTGGGATCGCTTTTACGATATCGCCGAAGCTTCACAAAAACGCGTACCAAAGATGGCAGAGGTTGGAATTAAAAACTTTATTAATGGCCCCGAAGGCTTTACGCCAGATAATGAGTTTTGCTTAGGTGAAACATCTGTAGGCGGCTTTTATGTAGCTGCAGGTTTCTGCGCACATGGAATCGCAGGGGCTGGCGGAATCGGCAAAGTAGTTGCCGAATGGATTGTTGCAGGTGAGCCAACGATGGATCTGTGGCATATGGATATTAAGCGCTTCGGTGCATCCTATGAATCCCCTGACTTTACTTTGCAACGTATTACTGAAAACTATGAGCAGTATTACGATATTCACTATCCAGGTGAAGAGCGCATAAGCGCACGCCCAAAGTTTGTATCTCCGGCATATGAGTGGCACAAAGATAACGGCGCAGTCTTTGGCGAAAAAGCCTCTTGGGAGCGGGTTAATTACTACGCCAACAACACGGGAGATGAAGGGCTGCGACCTAAGGGTTGGCTTGGAAAACACTGGTCATCGGCTGTGCAGATCGAACACCATGCAACGCGCACAAGAGCGGGGTTATTTGACGAATCAAGCTTTGCCAAGGCCCGTATAAGCGGTGCACGTGCGGCTGAGTTTTTAAACTATGTCTGTGCAAATAACGTTATTAAAGGCATAGGCAAAACTGTTTATACACAGGCGCTCAATTCAAAGGGTGGAATCGAATCTGACTACACCGTTACACAGACCGGCGAGAATGAGTTCATGATCGTTACCGGCACAGCCTTTGCTACACATGACTTTGGTTGGCTAGAAAAGATGCGCCGTGAATTTAATTATGACGGTGTAGAGATTACAAACATCACCAAAGAACTCACCTGTTTTGCAATCATGGGGCCGAATTCGCGGGTAATTCTACAATCACTAACCGATATCGATTTAAGCCACAGCGCCTTTCCATTTATGTCATCACGTGAAATTACTCTTGCCGATATCAAAGTGCGCGCAACTCGAATTACTTATGTTGGCGAATTAGGGTGGGAGTTGTATGCCCCCGCCGAAAATGGTTTGGCGCTATGGATCGCGCTAATTGATGCAGGAAAAGATTTAGGTCTAATCCCCTGCGGATACCGCGCAATCGAATCACTGCGTCTAGAAAAAGGCTATCGTGCGTGGGCAGGTGAGATTAATACCGAGACAAACCCATTTGAGGCAGGTCTTGGCTTCGCAGTTTCATTAAAGAAAGAGAAATTCCACGGCAAAGCTGCTGTCGTTTCTGCTAAAGAGAATCAAAAGAGAAAACTTGTAGCAATTACCTTTGATGACATAACTTCGGTTCCATTTGGATCAGAGCCGATTCGAATCGATAATAAAATAGTTGGCCGCGTTAAATCTGGTGGCCAGGGCTACACAATCAATAAAGCAATCGCATATGCCTATCTACCCATCGAGTGCTCTGAACCAGGAACAAGAGTTGATGTTGAGCTCTTTGGTCTGTGGTCTAATGGGGTTATTGCGCCAGAGCCGCTCTTTGACCCTCTCAATGAGCGAATCCGTTCGTAAATCTCACGATTTAAGATTGCCGAAATTACTTTCCCACACAGGCCTGTGCGTATAGAAATCGCCTCTGACCTGCGCTTTCTCACCCCTTACGGGCTAACCCAGTGGTTTTACCCACAGGCTATCCACCCCTTTCTACACAGAAAACCGGCCTTATCCACCTACTTATCCACACCTTATCCCCATCACCCCGCAGGCTTTCTCGCCTGCGGTAGGGGCGCACGCCTAAGTTACGCCTAGGCACTCGGAACTGTCAGTGGCACATGGGAGGTTATAGGCGTGAGCATCGCAGAACTCCCCAGCAATAGATCATCTCGTGATCTCAACCTTTCATCCGTTGGCGCAGAGTTTGAGCGCACACCGCCACAGGATTTAATCGCCGAGCAATCTGTTCTCGGTGGAATGTTGCTATCCAAAGATGCAATCGCCGATGTCATCGAAATTATTCGTGATCGTGATTTTTATCGTCCAGCTCACGAGTTAATCTACGACGCAATTATTGATTTGTATGGCCGCGGTGAACCCGCCGATGCAGTGACAGTCTCTGCAGAACTATCTAAGCGCGGTGACATTGCACGTGCAGGTGGAGCGCCGTATCTGCACACATTAATCTCATCGGTACCAACAGCTGCAAACGCTGGCTACTACGCAAAGATCGTTCGCGAACATGCAATCATGCGCCGCTTAGTTGAGGCCGGCACAAAGATTGTTCAACTCGGTTATACATCTGAGGGTGAAGTCGATGACATGGTCGATCAAGCACAGGCCGAAGTTTATGCTGTTACCGAACGCCGCTCATCTGAAGACTACGTTCAACTATCGACGTTGTTGCCGCAAGCACTCGATGAGATTGAAGCGATCTCTAAGGGCATTGGGGTTGAAGGTGTTAAGACTGGCTTTAAAGATCTCGATGCGCTCACTCACGGCTTCCATCCAGGTAACATGATTATTCTCGCCGCTCGTCCTGCAATGGGTAAGTCAACACTTGGTTTAGATATTGCTCGGCATGCATCAATTGCAAATGGTTTAACCTCGGTTATCTTCTCTCTTGAAATGTCAAAGTCTGAAATTACAATGCGTATGCTCTCGGCCGAAGCACGCGTTGGTTTAAACAATATTCGCGCAGGTACGTTATCTGATGATGAGTGGTCGCGCCTTGCCCGTCGTATGGGTGAGATCTCAGAGGCACCGTTGTTTATCGATGATTCGCCCAACCTTTCCATGATGGAGATCCGCGCCAAAGCCCGCCGCTTAAAGCAGCGCCATAATCTCAAACTCATTGTTATCGACTACTTACAGTTGATGTCTTCGGGTAAGAAAGTTGAAAACCGTCAGCAAGAGGTCTCTGAGTTCTCACGCCACTTAAAGTTAATGGCTAAAGAGTTAAATATCCCTGTCGTTGCTATCTCACAGCTCAATCGCTCCCCTGAACAGCGCAGCGATAAAAAACCAATGCTCTCTGACTTACGTGAATCCGGTTCTATCGAACAAGATGCCGACGTTGTTATCTTGCTCCATCGCGATGATATGTACGATCAGCAAAACCGCACAGGTGAGGCAGATCTAATCGTTGCTAAGCACCGTAACGGACCAACACGCACAATCACAGTTGCAGCTCAACTTCACTACGCACGCTTCTTCGATATGCCACAAAACCCAGGAGCAGGCACCGACTGGACACAACAGCGTGAGGCGGCAACACCTGAAGATAATACTTTTGGGGCTTAACTAATAGTCAATGCGTAGCCGAACGGGCCTTATCGGCCAGAATAATTCCTGTAAGAACAACTACCCCACCGACTAATTGAATAAAATTCCATCGTTCAAACAGTAACCACCATGCAAAGATTCCAGCTAAAACCGGCTCAGACATTCCCATCACACTGCTTGTTGATGCCGATAGTAATTTAATACCGTTTATAACGAATAAATACGGCCCAATAGTTCCGAGTGTAATTACCCATAAAATTAGCACCCAGCCCGGCAGATCGTGGGCGATAAAGCGGCCCTGCAGATTAATCGACTGGGTAAAGATTTCAACTGGGTAGTTCCAGATGGGCATCGCAATGAGTAGGGCTAATGTGGCAACACCAAAACCATAAACCGAGAGTGATTCGGCATCTCGAGTTTTAGTTAACTTCTCTCCCAATAAGAAATAGACGGCTAAGGCAATCGCATCGACAAGTCCGGCGATCACTCCGATTGAGTCAAGTGTTTGACCCTTCCACACCTGTGCGATTAAAAGCAGCCCGCTAAAGGCCATTGAGATTGCGATCCACATTTGGGAGGGGACATGTCTTTTCATTACATAACGCAGCCAGAACAAGATCCAAATGGGCGCTGTGAATTCGATTATCAGCCCAATGCTTACATGCATGCGAGAGATAGCAATGAAGTAAAAAAGCTGCACAGCTAAGAAACCAACCAAACCGTAGGCGATCAGCCATGGGAGCTCTTTTTTAGTTGTGCGGAACTTATGTCGGTAGCGCAGAAAGACATATGACCCAAGTATGAGAAAAGCCCCACCACAACGCACTTGCGTTAACTGCAGCGATGAGAGCCCGCTAGTTAAGAGCAATTTGGCTACGACGCCATTAAAGCCAAAGCCGACAGCGCCTGTTAGTGCGAGAATTTCACCTTTGCGTCTGGACCACATTGGGCCAGCGTAGTGGTTTAAAAGGCGCTTTCTGGAATATTCATGATCGCTCCATCGCCAGCCTCAATGATCGCTCGATCGGCGGCGATTTGTGGCAAGAAGTTAGCGACAAAGAACTTCGCCGATGCGATTTTGCCAGTATAGAAATCTACATCTTTTCCGGCGTTGGGAAGCTTCTCTACAGCGATGTCGGCTTGGCGAATTAATAACCATGCAGTGATGATGTCGCCAACTGCCATTAAGCATCGAGATGTGTGCAGGCCAACATTATAAATCTTCTCTGGATTTTCCTGTGACTCTATTGCACGCCCAACAAGGACAGAGATGATTCCATTGAGATTACCAAGGGCTGTAAAGAGCGCCGCCTTCTCCTGTGGATTTGCACCACCAGATTCGGCAAACTTTTGAATCTCTTTTCCAAGTAGACCGATTGCACGTCCGCCATCTTTAACAATCTTGCGGAAGAAAAAGTCCAGACCTTGAATCGCAGTTGTGCCTTCATACAAAGTATCGATCTTTGCATCGCGCACATACTGTTCAATCGGCCAATCCTGAGTAAAACCAGAGCCACCAAATGTCTGAAGTGATTCGGTACCAAGTAATGTCCACGATTTTTCAGAACCATAACCCTTAACAACCGGGAGTAGTAAATCATTGCGCGCAATCATGTCGGCAAGAAGATCGGCATCTCCTGCCTTTTCGGCCAACTCAACCTCATCTTGAATCGATGCGGTATATAGCACTAATGCGCGCATGCCTTCGGAGTATGACTTTTGGACCATTAAGGATCGGCGCACATCGGGGTGATGAATAATCGTGACACGTGGGCTGGCCTTATCGTTCATTACCTTCATATCACCGCCCTGCACACGGACTTTGGCATAACTCAGAGCCTGTTGGTAGCCGGCAGATAACGTTGCAATCGCTTTAGTGCCAACCATCATGCGAGCAAACTCAATAACCTTAAACATCTGTGCGATACCTTGATGGACATCGCCCAATAAATATCCAACGGCGGGCTCATGTTCACCTAAGTTTATTTCACACGTTGCAGAGATATTTAAGCCCATCTTCTTTTCAACATTAGTTACATATACGCCATTTCGCTTTCCAAGCTCGCCGGTCTCTAAATCAAACATAGTTTTTGGAATTAAAAATAGTGATAAGCCCTTAGTGCCCGGTCCTCCTCCTTCGCGGCGCGCTAAAACAAAGTGCATAACATTGGGGTAGATGTTTGCTGCATCCCCAGATGTAATAAAACGTTTTGTCCCAGTAATGTGCCAAGTTCCATCGGCCTGCTCTACAGCTTTGCTGCGTCCGGCACCAACATCAGAGCCGGCATCGGGTTCAGTTAGCTGCATGGTCGCGCCCCACTCTTTATCGACCATAAACTTTGCTATCTTTTTCTGCTGGGCATTTCCTAAATAATATGCAACATGGGCAAATGCTGTACCCGATGCATATAAGTGCACACCAGGGTTTGAACCCAAAACCATTTCAGCGATTGCCCAGCGAATCGACTGAGGAATCTTTGTACCACCAAGTTCGA
This sequence comes from Actinomycetota bacterium, assembly GCA_009699645.1. Next base: position 8,430 of record WLNU01000014.1, read on the forward strand.
CAGGTGCATCAATGCGCCACCACTCGTTATCCATCCAGGCGCGATATGACTTTGCAAAGGATTCTGGCACAGTCACATCACCCGTTGCTTTGTTAAATGTTGTTCCAACACGATCGCCTTCAACAAAACTCTCTGCTAAGTCATTTTCAGCAAGACGCTTTATCTCTTCCAGCATCCCCATTGCAGTCTCGCGATCAATATCGGCATAGACAGAGGTACCGAGTATTTTCTCGCGCCCTAGAAGATCAAAGAGGCAGAATTCGATATCGCGCAGATTGGCTGTGTAATGGCTCATGGGCAAATAATGCTACCCGCCAGTAACTTATGCAAGCCGCAAGGCTGGCCTGCGATTTCGTTGCCCCGCGTAGGCGCTAGAACGGGATAGGGTTCTGCGCGTGCTACTAAGTGATCGCGATATCCGCGCCGAAATCGCCGCAGGACGGGTGGGCTGTGAGCCCTTTACCGAGTCCATGATCCAGCCATCATCTGTTGACGTGCGGCTGGATAAGTTCTTCCGCGTCTTTGAAAACCACAAATACAGCGTGATCGATCCATCTATGGAGCAGCCAGATCTCACCCGTGAAGTTATCGCCGAGGGCGATGAGCCATTCATCCTGCACCCAGGCGAGTTTGTTTTAGCCAGCACCTACGAAGTCATTACCCTGCCCGATGACATAGCAGGGCGCTTGGAAGGTAAATCCTCATTAGGTCGCCTTGGCTTACTCACGCACTCCACTGCCGGCTTTATCGACCCTGGCTTTAGCGGTCACATTACGTTGGAGCTCTCAAACGTTGCCAACCTGCCCGTTAAGTTATTTCCCGGCATGAAGATCGGTCAACTCTGTCTCATTAAACTCTCATCTCCTGCCGAGCACCCATATGGCAGCGAAAAATATGGCTCTAGATATCAGGGTCAGCGCGGACCAACGGCTAGCCGTTCATTCTTAAACTTCCACAAATCAAAGATTCAGTAAATTGGCAGGAATGAATCGGCCTAAAAGGCGGTTTAATTAACCATGGAAACAATCATCGTACTTGGTGTCATCGCTCTTATCGTCCTATTTTTCATCGCCCAATATAACCGTCTTATTCGCCTTAATATTAGTGTCAATGAGGCATGGGCCCAGATTGAGGTTCAGTTAAAGCGACGTGCAGATTTAATCCCTAACTTAGTTGAAAGCGTTAAGGGATATGCCAAGCACGAACAGTCAACTTTCGATGCAGTTGTTACTGCGCGTGCAAAGGCAACGAGTGCATCAAGTGTGGCCGATGTTGCCGCCGCCGATGGAATGCTGACACAGGCCTTGCGCGGATTACTTGCAGTTGCCGAGGCTTATCCAGATTTAAAGGCATCGGCAAACTTTTTATCCTTACAAGATGAGCTTGCAACTACTGAAAACAAAGTTGCATTTAGCCGCCAGTTCTATAACGATAATGTGCGCTCGCTCAATACCGCTGTAAAGACAGTACCCACTAACTTCTTTGCCGGCTTTGCAAAGGTTACAGAGCGCGAGTTTTATGAGCTTGAAGATCCACAGGATCGCAACGTTCCAAAAGTCACCTTTTAATATCAATGAACTTTAGAACACAACAGGCGGCAAATAAGCGTAAAACAATCGGCTTACTGGTTGGAATGGCCGTACTTGTGTGGCTCGTTGTCTATGCAGCCCTTACATACTTTGGCACATCTACTGCCGGCATAGTCCCCATAGCAGTTGGTATCGCACTGATTTCAGTCTGGGGCTCGTACTACGGCGCCGATAAATTAGTCATAACAATGACTGGGGCTAAGTTAATTCAAGAGTCCGATAATCCAAAGTTATTTGGACTGATTCAAGAGGTAATAATTGCAAGTGGACTGCCAATGCCAAAGGTTGCAATCGTTGTTGATAGTGCACCTAACGCTTTTGCAACTGGTCGTAACCCTGAGCACGCACTGATTGCCTTTACTACTGGGATTTTAGATGCAATGGATAGAGATCAACTGCAGGGCGTCATTGCACACGAGCTGGCACACGTTGCAAACCGAGATACTTTGGTATCTGCAGTAGCTGCAACGACAGCTGGTGCGATTGCAATCCTTAGTGACATGATGACCCGCATGATGTTCTTTGGGGGCGGGCGGCGTGATCGTAGTAACAACGGCAATCCAATTTTGCTCGTCGTCTCACTTCTTATTCTTATCTTGGCCCCACTTGCGGCGATCCTTTTAAAATCTGCAATCTCTCGCAAACGTGAATCCTTAGCCGATGCAACTGCAGTTGCCTTTACACGAAACCCTGCCGGACTTCGAAGCGCGCTAGAGGTCTTAGAGCGAGACTCAACCGTTGTCCAACAGAAATCCACATCGGTTGCACATATCTGGATTGAATCACCGCTAGATGGCAAGGCCGTCTCACGTCTTTTCTCTACACATCCACCGATCGCCGAGCGTATTGCGGTATTAAAGGCGATGGAATCGCTTAACTAACTACTCTTTTACAGAGCGCAGCAGTACCTGGGCAACATCTAAGACCTCAACATCGGAGGCTCGGGCCGTCATGCCATCGCTGGTCATAACACGGCAGAAAGGACAGGCAACGGCTAACTCTTTAGCACCCGTTGCAATCGCCTCATCGACGCGGTTGAGGTTGATCTGGGTACCTAATTTCTCCTCCATCCACATGCGGCCACCACCTGCGCCACAACAAAATGAGCGCTCTTTATTGCGCGGCATCTCTGAAATTTGCGCACCTGTTGCCTCAAGTAATTCACGCGGAGGTTGATAAATCTCATTGTGACGGCCTAGGTAACAAGGATCGTGATAGGTCATAGCAGTATGACTCATCTTTATTGGTAGTAATTTTTTATCACGTAGTAGTTGATTGAGTAACTGCGTGTGGTGAAGCATCTCTAACTCAAAACCACTTTGTGCATAGTCACGACCAATAGTTGTAAAGCAGTGCGGGCAGGTAACAACAACTTTCTTTGTTCCTTTGCTACGTCCGGCAAAGACCTCTTTAAATGTCTCAATGTTTTCAGCGGCTAAAATCTGATAGAGAAATTCATTACCGGCACGACGCGCAGGATCTCCCGTGCACGTCTCTTTCTTACCAAGAACTGCAAAGTTAACTCCGGCCATATGTAAAAGCTCTGCAACTGCTTTAGTTGTTTTCTTTGCGCGCTCATCGTATGCACCGGCGCAGCCAACCCAGAACAAGTACTCAACCTCATCCGGTAGGGTTCCCTCAACAACACGGATCGGGAAATCGCACTCAGCGATCCACGCCTCGCGGTCATTCTTATTTGCACCCCATGGATTACCAGTTTGTTCTAAGTTACGGAAAGTTCCACCGAGTTCGCTAGGAAAGTTTGACTCAACTAAAACTTGGAAACGGCGCATATTAACGATGTGATCAATATGCTCGATATCGACCGGGCATTCATTAACACAGGCACCACACGTCGTGCATGACCACAAAACATCGAGTGAAATAGGTGCGCCAACGCCTGCCATAGCCTCATTTTCAACGGTTTTAGCGAAGGCGTGATCGCGCATGGCCATGATTAAAAGCTTTGGAGATAGTGGCTTATCAGTGTGCCAGGCAGGGCACTGCGATTGACAGCGACCGCACTCGGTGCATGAAGTCATATCCAACAAACCCTTCCAGGTTATATCGGCGCGAGTACCAAGTCCAAAGACATCATCATCTTTCGGATCTTCAAAGTTAATAACCTCACCATGTGAGAGCATCGCAGGCAATGGTCCAAGTGATGATTTGCCATCGGCATTGCGGCGAAAGTAGATATTAAAGGGTGCTAAGAATCGGTGCCATGCAACGCCCATTGTTAAGTTACTTGCGATAACAATAAACCAAAGCATTGAAACAACAATTTTAATTGTTGCGACTAGTTGAACAGTTGAAATAAGTTGGCCGAGGGTCCACGACTTAAATATCGATGCGATAAACCATGTTGTTACGTAATGACGGTTCCAAGCAACTTCATCAGATAATGCACCCTCTAAACCACGAAGGGCGAGGACACAGAAAATAATGACAAGGATTGTCGCCTCAACGTAATAACCTTTAGCCATTCCAGAGCCATAAAAGCGTGAAGTGCGCCCCTTTTTAACAATACGCGTCACCTGTCGAATACCAATTAAGGCAACAATTCCAACACCAGTTGCCCATGCAATGAGTTCAGTGAAATATTCGTAAGGCCATAAATGTCCAATAACTGGAAGTGCGAACTCTGGCTTAATGAGTTGACCATAAGCCGTAACTAAAGTTCCAAAGAGTGCACCAAAACCGATCATCACAAACCAGTGGGCAAAACCTACAATGGTGAAGTTAAACATCTTGGTGTGACCAAAGATCTCCCCAGCAGCCATCCGCAGGCGCTTGCCACGATCATTGCTTCGCGTTGGATCGGGCTGCCCCTTCTTGTAAATACCTATTAACTGTCTGGTCCTCACTGCCATGAGAGCAAGGGCTACAGCGGTGATTCCATAGGCAATAACTACAAAGAGGAGGTTCATATGCAGAGGGTAGACGGGGAGCGGGAATAAGTCAGAGCGCAGCTAGGTTTACATAATCAACAGACCTGAGTCGTATCGACTCAACCTTTCGGGTAGGATGGACTCAGGTTTGAAGCAGACCTCGACCCTACCCCAGGTGCGAGTGACAATAATAAGGAGCGTTAAAAATGGCTAGAGCAGTTGGAATCGACCTTGGAACAACAAATAGTTGCGTATCGGTCCTAGAGGGTGGCGAAGCCACCGTTATCGCCAATGCTGAAGGCGCCCGCACGACACCGTCGATTGTGGCCTTTGCAAAAAATGGCGAGGTCCTCGTCGGTGAGGTGGCAAAGCGCCAATCGGTCACTAACGTCGATCGCACGATCCGCTCAGTTAAGCGCCACATGGGCACAGACTGGTCAATCGATATCGATGGCAAGAAGTACACAGCACAAGAGATCTCAGCCCGTGTATTGCAGAAGTTAAAGCGCGATGCAGAGGCTTACTTAGGTGAGACGGTAACGGATGCTGTTATTACCGTCCCCGCATATTTCAATGATGCACAACGCCAAGCAACAAAAGAGGCCGGCGAAATTGCAGGCCTAAATGTTCTGCGCATCATCAACGAGCCAACAGCTGCTGCGCTCGCCTACGGTCTTGATAAGGCCGATCAAGAGCAGACGATTCTTGTCTTTGACTTAGGTGGCGGAACTTTCGACGTATCACTTCTTGAAATCGGTGATGGCGTTGTTGAAGTCAAGGCAACTAATGGCGATAACCACTTAGGTGGAGATGACTGGGATCAAGCACTTGTTGATTTCTTAGTTCAGAACTTTGGTTCACAAAACGGAATCGACTTAACTAAAGACAAGATGGCGATGCAACGGATCCGCGAAGCTGCAGAAAAAGCGAAGATTGAACTCTCATCTTCACAATCCGCATCTATTAATCTTCCATACATCACAGTAGATGCTGAAAAGAATCCACTGTTTATGGATGAGACAATTACGCGCGCACAGTTCCAACAGTTAACTGGTGCGCTACTTGATCGTTGTAAGAAGCCTTTCCAGGCAGTATTAAAAGATGCCGGAATTCCAATTAGCAAGATTCAAAGCGTTGTACTAGTTGGTGGATCAACTCGTATGCCAGCTGTCGTTGATCTCGTCAAAGAGTTGACCGGGGGCAAAGAGCCAAATAAGGGCGTAAACCCTGATGAGGTTGTTGCCCTTGGAGCCTCTCTTCAAGCCGGTGTTTTAAAGGGTGAAGTCAAGGATGTTCTACTCCTTGATGTAACCCCACTATCTCTTGGTATTGAAACTAAGGGTGGCGTGATGACTCGTTTAATCGAGCGCAATACAACGATCCCTACAAAGCGCAGTGAAGTATTTACAACTGCCGATGATAATCAGCCAGCGGTACAGATTCAGGCCTATCAGGGCGAGCGTGAGATGGCGGCTTATAACAAGAAGCTAGGTATGTTCGAACTCACCGGTCTTCCACCTGCACCACGTGGAATTCCACAGATCGAAGTGACATTCGATATTGATGCAAATGGAATCGTTCATGTTTCGGCTAAAGATCTAGGTACAGGTAAAGAGCAGAGCATGACCATCACTGGCGGATCTGCACTTTCAAAAGATGACATCGCACGCATGATGGAGGATGCCGAATCACATGCTGAAGAAGATCGCCAGCGCAAAGAAGAGGCCGAGATCCGTAACGCTGGTGACTCACTTCTCTACTCAACTCAGAAGTTCATTAAAGATAATGAGGAAAAACTGAGTGAAGGTGATTCACTTGGAAAGAAGGTTGAGACCGAGGCAGCACTTACCGAACTGCAAACCGCTCTCGGTGGCTCTAACTTCGAGATGATTAAGAGTGCAACTGAAAAGGTTGCAACTGTTAGCCAAGCACTTGGTGCAGCACTTTATGCAGGAGCAGCTGCCGCGGGTGCTGAAGGCGAAGCTTCACCAAGTGAAGATGGTGTCGAAGATGCTGAAGTAATCGACGAAGAGCCAGCGAAATGAGACATAAAAATGTCGAGTATTGGAATTGGTCTAAATAAGTGACTACTGAAAGTTCTGCTTCGGCTGAAGAGTTAGTAGTTGAAGAGGTAGCACCGGAACCTGTCATTGATCCGGTAGCTACTCTCACCAATGATTTACAACGACTTCAGGCCGAATATGCAAACTATCGAAAGCGCATAGAGCGCGATCGTTTAGTGGCACATGAAATGGCTATCGGCGCAGTTTTAACTGAACTCCTGGCACTCCTTGATGCCGTTGATCTGGCCGAACAACATGGTGAGGTAACGGGTGGGTTTAAAGCAGTATCTGATCAACTCAATGCGATTACATCGCGCATTGGTCTTGAAAAATACGGCAGCGAAGGCGAAGCCTTTGATCCACAGATTCACGAAGCGCTGATGCATGAGACATCGATCGATGTGGCAGTGCCAACAGCTACAAAGATTTTACAGCCCGGATATAAATACAAAGAGCGCATTTTGCGCCCTGCCCGTGTATCCGTGACCGATCCAGCGACAGAGTAATTTCACATGGCAGCCAAAGACTTATATGAGAAGGATTTCTATAAAGTCCTGGGTGTAGATAAAAAAGCTGGTGCCGATGAGATTAAGAAGAAGTACCGCACATTAGCGCGCGAATTACACCCCGATAAAAATAAGGGTGATGCGGCAAAGGAAGAGAAGTTCAAAGGTATCTCAGAGGCCTATGAGATTTTATCTGATGCTAAAAAACGCGCCGAATACGATGAGGCACGTTCACTCTATGAACGTGGTGGCTTTCGCGCACCGATGGGGGGTGGCCAAGCAGGTGGGGATTTCAATGACATTTTTGGCGGCGGTAACCCACAAGATATCTTTGCTAATTTATTTGGTGGCGGTCGCCGCGGACCACGTAAAGGCCAGGATTTACAGACCGAGGCCACAATTACATTTCGCGAATCTATTGTTGGTACGCATTTAGATCTACGTCTTGCCACCGATCGAGGAGCTGCACAAAACATTACGGCTCGTGTACCGGCAGGTGTAAATGATGGCGCAAAGATTCGCGTTAAAGGCAAGGGAGCGGCCGGAGAGGCTGGCCCAGGTGACTTATTCATCATGTTGCACGTTAAGCCCCATGCAATCTTTGGGCGCAAGGGCGAAAACTTAACGTTGACTCTGCCAGTTACATTCACCGAAGCGGCACTTGGCGCAGACATAAAAGTTCCGACGATGAGTGGTGATGATGTCACGGTGCGCATAGCCCCTGGTACATCTAATGGTCGCACACTACGAGTTAAGGGACGCGGAATCACTAAGGGAGCAACGACTGGTGATTTACTTGTCACTGTTGATGTTCAAGTACCACAGCGCGTTGATGGTAAAGCGCTAGATGCGTTGAGGGTATTTGCAGAGGAGACTGCGCATGAAGATGTGCGGGCAGATTTAGTAACAAAGGCCAAAGCATGAGCGATGATGTAAAGAGTGATCAACCAGCCGATGATGCCGCCGTCTATG
>WLNU01000015.1 GCA_009699645.1 Actinomycetota bacterium
CGATCCTGGACCCTGGGCTTCAAAGGCCCATGTGCTAGCCACTACACAATGGCGGAACCCATATTCTCCCTTATAAAGGGTGGTGCTCGTGACCATTAGCGCAGGTAATTAGGTAAGAACTTTCGCCCCAGCAACTGGTCCATATGCGCGTGCAACGCTTCCGACGACGCCACTTGCAGTTAGCGCTACCGCTAAATCAAGGCCCGCCTCTTCATCGCTAACTAAAAATGCAACGGTTGGACCAGAGCCTGAAACTAACGCACCGAGTGCCCCATACTCTTGGCCAACATCTAGAACCAATCGCAGTGCAGGACGCAATGAACATGCCGCCGCCTGCAAATCATTTACTAAATGTGCACCAACTGACTTTGGATCTGCAGCCAGTAGTGCCTGCATTAACTGTTCATTTGTCTGCGGCTCTGCGATTTCAGACTCTGAACGCAGACGATCACACTCGCTATATATGGCAGGGGTCGATAAACCAATACTCGATAGGGCTAATACCCAGTGATAGGTACCGCGCGATAGGGCTGCAGTTAGCTGATCACCGTGGCCCGTACCAATTGCTGTTCCACCGCTTAACATAAATGGAACATCGCTACCTAACTGTGCAGCGATTTCAGTCATCTCTTCCCGGCTCATTCCGAGTGAGTATAAATAATCAATTGCAACGATAGCCGCAGCCGCATCTGCGCTTCCACCTGCCATGCCACCGGCAACTGGAATTAATTTCTTAATCTCAACATGGGCATCGATCTCTAAGTCGTACTCTTTGGCTATTAAAGCAATCGCCTTGATGGCCAAATTACTATCATCTGCCGGAACTCCATGTCTTTGATCACCAGTAATTGAGATACTAAGCCCGCTCTTTGGGGGACCAAAAGTTACCGTGACATCATCAAAAATTGAGATAGCTTGAAAAACAGTTACGAGATTATGAAAGCCATCAGCCTCTCGTGGACCAACTGATAGTTGAAGATTGACCTTTGCCGGTACGCGCACGGTCACACTCTTTACTGACATGAATTGACCCTATTGCCTTGATTAGAAAATGTCAGGTGCAACTGCGGCGATGGCGCAAAAACTTGAAATCTCTAAGGCCTCTCCACGAAGCGTCGGATCTATTCCTGCGCGTTGAAGAATCTCTTCGGCCGCCGAAGATGAGCCATAGAGGGAGGAGAGCGCCGATCGCAACATCTTGCGGCGTTGGGCAAATGCGCCATCGATAATTGCAAAGGTTTTCTTACGCAATATCTCATCACCGGGTGTTGCACGGCGTGTAAAAGATACGAGCTTTGAATCAACGTTTGGAGCTGGCCAAAAAACCGATCTCGATACTGATCCCGCCCCTTTAACCTCTGCCCACCAAGCAGCCTTTACCGATGGAACTCCATACTCCTTTGTGCCGGGGCTACCAGCTAATCGATCTGCAACCTCGGCTTGAACCATAACAACTCCGGTGCGCAAGGTTGGAAATCTCTCTAACAAATGTAGGAGCACTGGAACAGAGACGTTGTAGGGCAGGTTAGCTACTAAAACAGTTGGCTGCACCGGTAAATCTACCAATGTCAATGCATCACCCTTAATCACCGTTAAGTTTTCGGGGTGTTCGTAGTGTTCTGCGACAGTAATCGGAAGTTGTGTTGCAAGGCGGTGATCAATTTCAACTGCAACTACCGATGCCGCACTATGTAGTAAGGCCAAGGTTAATGAACCTAGACCTGGGCCGATTTCTAAAGCGATGTCATCTTTTGTTACACCTGCTGTGCGCACAATCTTGGTACAGATATTCGAATCAATGACGAAGTTCTGTCCTAGCGATTTTGATGGTTTTAAATCTAGAGCCGCTGCAAGTTCGCGAATCTGGGCTGCACCAAGCAGTTTCATGGTGCGAAGCTGCCAAATAAGCGTTCGGCGTTTTTACTTAATGCAAAGGCGAGTTCGCCAAGATCGCTTTTGCGCTCAGTAGCCATCGCTCTCACGATTGTTGCAATTTGGGCAGGAGTGTTACCGGCACCTCGGTGTGGCATCGGGGCCAAAAATGGTGAATCAGTTTCAACTAATAACTGATCGATAGGGACAAGTGTGAGCGCTTCGCGAAGCCCGGGTGCGTTCTTAAAGGTTAGTGTGCCGGCAAATGAGAGTGTATAACCGCGATCGATACAGGTTTTAGCCATTGCAGTATCGCCAGAAAAACAGTGAAAGATAGTCTTTTCTGGAGCACCAACTTCAAGCAGCACCGATAAGACATCATCATGAGAATCTCGATCGTGAATCACTAAAGCTTTTTTTGTTTTCTTTGCTAACTCAATATGCCATTTGAAAGACTCCTGCTGGCGCCCGCGTAGCTCTGGTGGAGTTCGAAAATAATCTAGACCTGTCTCTCCAATTGCGCGCACACGTGGATGTTCGGCTAACTTGGCAATAACTGCCCAGTCGGCCTCGAGATCGGCGACAACGGGTGCCTCGTTTGGATGCAGAGCAACTGCAGCTAAAACCGATGTGTTCCATTTCTCTGCCGCCGCGACGCACCATTTAGATTGTTCGGCAGAGTATCCGACTTGGACAATGCGATCAACGTTAACTGATCGTGCTTCGCTAATTACATCTGCAACCTCTTGTGAATCAGGCGCCGCGTCGGTGATCATCTCCATGTGCGCATGCGAATCAACTGTTGCAACGGGTAGAGGCTCTGGTAACGGCGCACGTGGGCGATCAATATCGCGGTTGTGACGATCGGCCATATCTCTTATGCGCTCGTCTCTAAGCGCGGAAATAGCACTGGTGTCTTAGTAATCCTTGCACCTGCAGGAAGCTGACCCCATGTTGCAACATCGCTAATTTTCTGTGCAGATAAATCACCTAGCTTGTCCTGTGCACCCAAGCTTTGCCACAAGATTTCGCACGTTGCCGGCATTACTGGATGCAGCAAAACGGAAAGAGCACGTAGTGATTCGGCGGTGTTGTACAAAATACCCTCAAGGGCAAGCTGATTTGCCGAGTCTTTAGCCAGAATCCAAGGCTCTTGCTCGGTGACATAACCATTGACTCTCTTACAAAACTCCATGATCGCAAGGATTCCGCCCTGGAAATCTAGTTCACACATTGCAGAATCGGCCTTTGTAACCGCACTGCTCAACGCCGCTTCTAAATCGGCATCATGGCTCAGTGCAGGTAGAACTCCGCCGCAGTATTTTTCAATCATTGCCGCAGAGCGCGATGCTAGATTGCCAAAGTCATTGGCCAGCTCTGATGTATAGCGCGCAGACATGTCTTCCCAGGAGAATGAGCCATCGGTACCAAATGGAATTGCACGTAAGAAGTAATAGCGAAATGCATCGACGCCGAAGTGATCAGTGATGTCCTTGGGTGCGATTCCAGTCAACTTACTCTTACTCATCTTTTCGCCACCAACTAATAGCCAACCATGTGCAAATACTTTCTTCGGCACATCTAGACCCGCTGCCATTAACATCGCTGGCCAAATTACTGCGTGGAAGCGCAAAATATCTTTACCTACTAAGTGAACATCGGCAGGCCATGTGCTTGCAAATTTTTTGCCACCCTCACTATCGGGTGCATCCGTTAGGCCAACGGCAGTTGCATAATTTAGGAGCGCATCAAACCACACATAGACAACTTGATCGGTATCCCACGGAACTGGGATTCCCCAATCAAAGGTCGAGCGTGAAATTGATAAATCTGAAACTCCGCCCTCTAAAAATGAAAGAACTTCATTGCGTGCACTCTCGGGTTGGCAGGCATCAGGGTTCTTGCGATAGTGCTCGAGTAACTGATCGGTAAAGGCAGAGAGTTTAAAGAACCAGTTATTTTCATTGACTAACTCGATTGGCTTGCTATGGATGGGACAGCATTTTTGGTTGTCTATCTCAATGAGATCGCCAGGCAGTTTAAACTCTTCGCAGCCAACACAGTACGGACCTTCGTATTTGCCGGCATAGATATGTCCTGAGTCTTTAAGAGATTGCAAGAATCTTTGCACGCGCACTGTGTGGCGCTCTTCGGTTGTGCGGATGAAATCATCGTTAGCGATATTTAGGGCGGCCCAGTTGGGCTTCCAGGCACTCTGCACCAGACGATCTACCCAGTCCTGCGGAGCGGTTTTATTTTCTTGGGCGGTGCGCATAACTTTTTGTCCGTGTTCATCGGTTCCAGTTAAAAACCAGACAGACTCACCTTTTTGACGGTGCCAACGAGTCAGAACATCACCGGCAACAGTTGTGTATGCATGTCCAATATGGGGCGCATCGTTGACGTAATAAATCGGCGTCGTTAGATAAAAGGATTTGCTCACGTGCTCATCTTATTCGCATCGACCACCGCGGCATAAACAAGACGCTTTGCAATACCGAACTCTTGGGCTACAGATGCAATCGCCGCCTTTCGATCCATTCCAGCGCCTTCAAACTCGCGCACTCGCGCAACCATTTCATCGGCCGACATTGACGCCGAATCCGTGGATGCACCCTCGACTACCAGAGTGATTTCACCGAGGACCTCATTGGAATCTGCCCATGATGAAAGTTCGGCCAAAGTGCCTCGGATAGTTTCTTCATAGCGCTTGGTCATTTCGCGACAGATCGCGGCTCTGCGTTGTGCACCAAAAACAGCAACGGCATCGCCTAAAGAATCACCTATGCGATGTGGTGCCTCAAAGAAGACCATTGTGCGCTCTTCGTGTCGAAGTTTTTCAAAGCTTGCCAAGCGCGCACCCGATGCACGGGGAGGAAAGCCTTCAAAGGTAAAGCGGTCAGTTGGTAGACCAGATAATGCAACTGCCATTGTTACCGCACTTGGCCCCGGAATAACATGAACTTCGATTCCACATTGAATTGCATCTCGCATTAAACGAAAACCTGGATCACTAATAGTTGGCATTCCAGCATCTGATACAACAAGGACACTCGCACCGCTTTGAAGTTCGCCCAATAATTCGCGGGTGCGGTCTTCTTCGTTGCCCTCAAAGAATGAAAGTACTCGGGCAGTGAAAGTAACCTCGATATCTGAACACAGGCGATGGAATCTGCGCGAGTCTTCGGCGGCGATAATCGATGCACTCTCGATCGCAGCTTTTAGGCGCGGGCTTGCATCCCCAGGGTTTCCGAGCGGGGTCGCTGCCAATATGAGAGCCATAGGTCCATCATCTCAGTAATTTCACCCATTTAAGCCCATACGATTACACACATGCTCGCCGCGCTTGCTCCCATCGTTATTGCAATCATCTCTTTGGCGCTTCGATTAATTAATCTATCTACGCCTAAAGGTTATGTCTTTGATGAGGTTTACTACGTCGATGGGGCTCGAGATTTTTTAAAGTATGGCGTTGAGGTCACAGCAAATGCGCCTGAGTTCATAGTCCATCCACCTGTCGGCAAGTGGCTTATAGCAAGTGGAATGAAAATATTTGGAGATAACGAGTTTGGATGGAGATTTGCAACTGCAATTATTGGTGTTGCACTCATTCTGCTCTTTGCACGCTTAGTCCACGTTCTCTTCTTCTCGCCCTTACTGACTGCGATGGCAGCAGCTCTTATGGCAATGGATGGAATGATGCTCGTGCATTCACGGACTGCGCTCCTAGATTTATTTTTAACTTTCTTTCTCTTATTAGCTGTTTACTTGTGGCACCGTCAACGACATTGGTATGCAGCCATTGCAATGGGATTAGCGATGGGTACAAAATGGAGCGCATTGTATTTCTTAGTCGCTATCGCCTTTGTTTCCATCTACAGAGTTTTTACCTCCTACTCTGGGCGCAATCTTATTAAACCAACGTTTATAAAATCTTTACAATATGGATTCTTGCCACTAGTGGTTTACATCGGTACATGGACGGGTTGGTTTTTAAGTAAGCGCGGCTGGGATCGCCAATGGTCATCAAATATTTTTGCATCATGGTGGCACTATCACTCAGAGATGTTGGGTTTCCATCTGGGCCTAACCGAGCAACACTCCTACCAGGCAAATCCTTGGAGCTGGTTGATAATGGCTCGTCCAACATCGTTTTTTTACGAATCACCCAAGGGATGTAGCTCAAAAAACTGTGCACAAGAGGTTTTAGCTATTGGAACGCCGATTCTCTGGTGGATTGGAACCCTTGCAATCGCAATTGCCTTTGGTTTCTTCTTTCGCGCACTGGTTACTAAGAGATTTGATAGCTCTCTTACTATTATCGTGCTGGGCATTAGTGCTGGCTATCTACCGTGGTTCTTCTTTCAAGAACGCACAGTCTTCACTTTTTACGCCGTGATTTTTGAGCCATTTATGCTACTTGCGATTATTTACTGCGCAAAACTTCTCTTGGATAACGCAATCAATCCTGGTGTTTCCGTAACTATTGTTGCAGGGCTAATCGTGCTCATTTTTCTTAACTTTATCTACTTCCTGCCACTCTTCACAGGAGAAGTTATTAATTACTCCGACTGGTTAAAGCGAATGTGGATGAGTTCGTGGATCTAACTATTCGTTAGAGGCTCGAGATTGGTTCAGACGTGCAACTGCCTCATCTGCCAGTTGTTGATCAAAGATTTGATCGCGCGAAGGTGAGCTCGCCGCGAGTGCTTCAAGTTCAAGGCGCTCTTGGTCATCACTCCAAGCACCTGGTGTTGTTAAATCAATAACTCGTTTTGGAACAATGGCCTTCGGTGCACTGACATATGTTGGAACAGGAACATCAGCTGGCTGCCAAGCGTTGCGAACACTTGCTGTGCCTTGCGGCAAGAGGACTACACCCTTGAGTTCACGTTCAGATAATGGGATCCAATGCTCTTGTGACTGCTTTGGTGTCACAACTTCGACGAGATTAGTTGCAGATACTCCTGCAGTGCGGCGGTGCAACTGTTGAATACGGCGGTGTTGAATTCGCTCGGCGATGGTTTGACGTCGTACATGTGCAATGTAGATCAAGATTCCACTTGCAGGGACTAGTACATATAAGAATGGCATTGTATTCATAAACCCACCTACAAGAGTTGTCGTTAGAGAAAAAGTTAGTACTACAAAAATTATACGTCTGCGCATTAATAGCTGTGCAATCTTTGCTTCGCGATCTAAATCAATATGATGAAGGCCGCTCTCATGATTCGTGTGTGGTGAAGAGTTAGCAACAACACTGAGTGCAACTTTAAAACGCTCAACTGATTTTCCAGAAAACTCGTTACGGTCATGGATCCAGCGGGGTGCAAAATATGCGACCCACATGCCGATGATCGCAATATATATAAGTCCAGAAGCCATGATGTATAAAGATAAAGGAGGAGGGATTACTTTTCGGGGATTTAGGCGCTACTTAATCGAAGGATTTTCCTTCACGAAGCAGATATGGTCTCGCCAGTCTCCATCAATATGTAGGTATTTGGCCCGCTCTCCTTCGAAAATATAGCCAGCTTTCTGCGCAACTTTTCGAGAGGCTTCATTTTCTGGGCGCAGATTTATCTCAAGGCGATGCAGTGATAGAGATGTAAATGCATATTGGGTTAAAAGCTCCACAGCCATTGTTGTATAGCCTTTATTTGCATAGTTGCGGTCTATCCAATAACCGATATGCCCACCACGTAGTGCTCCATAAATTACTCCGCCGAGGGAGATTTGCCCGACCAGATTGTGGTTGTGCCAGATAGCAAATGAGAATGAGCGACCATGGCGGGCCTCTTGATTCAGGGTTCGGACCATGGCGAAGTAGGAGGGCAAGTGTTGGTGCTCTCCATCTGAGTTGAGCACCGGAATTGTTGCCTCCCATGGTGCCAGCCATGTGCGATTCTCGGCACGGAGTGCGTTCCATTGACTGCGATCGCGAAATCTAAGTGGCCGCAGAAATATTGAATCTCCCGAAATTACTATGGGCCAGCGCTCGCTCATGGCTTACTTAAATGTATCTACGTTCAAGAATGACAACCGTGACTTGATCTCCAGCCGATAAATGCGTTTCATTTTCACCAACTGCAATAAAGGCCGTCGCATCAGAGAGCGTTGAAAACTCCTCTTGCTCATTAAGTGGCATTACTGACTTTGCATCTTCGGCTAGCGTGGCTCGGATATAAGAGCGCACTCCAGGAGCTGATTCAATGGCCTTCTCTAACTTCGCTTTCACTGATGGGCGATGAATATTTGTAGCACCCAGCATTGTTCGAATCATGGGCCGCACGAAGAGTTCGAATGAGATGTAGGCCGCTATCGGATCACCTGGGAGCGTTACTACCGGAGTCTTATCTGGGCCGATCTGACCATAGTTATGGCGCCCACTCATTTCAATGGCTAAATCAACGGTAGTTATTTCGCCAAGGCGTAAAAGTGTGCGGGTAATTAAATCAAATGAGTCATCGTTTCGCTCGCCACTAATGATAATTAAATCTGCTCTGACCAGTTGATCTTCAATAACGCTTTGCAGCTCATCCTCATCATCTGGAATCGAATGTACTCGATATGCAACTGCGCCAACTTCGCGCACCGCAGTTGTGAGTAGCCATGAATTCGTTTCATACTCTTCGTCGCCACTTAGTGCCGTACCAGGCTCGACAAGATCTGGACCAGCTGAGAGGACTACAACGCGTGGGTGTGGACGCGTAGGTAGATGATCTCGACCAATAGATGCTGCAAGTCCAATCTGTGTCGAGCGGATACGACTGCCTGCGCGCATAACAAGGCGCTCACCAGCGTAGATATCCTCTGAGAGCGTTGCCCCGTGTGCATCTAGAAGCGGCATTTCAAAAGATTCCAGCGGCTTGCAGATCGCAAGAAGGGAGCTAAGAAAACCATCTACTCGCGTGTGCTCTGCCATAATCACACCATACTTGTTGGGCCGCGCTTTCTTTGGGATTTAGCCCTGCGAATTACTGGGAGATAAGACATGAATCAGAACACAGTTAAGAAAGAGCTCCGTGAGCGGTTGCGCCGTGAGCGGAGCCAAAAATTCATTCCTTCGAATTTCAATCTTATTTTGAAGTCACCAGAAATAATGACGGCATCGACCATTGCTACATATTTTTCATATGGTGTAGAACCAAGCACCACCGAGATTAATCAGGCGCTACTCAAAGCCGGTAAGCGCTTGTTATTGCCACGGATAAATGGAGTGCATCTCGACTGGATTGAATGGAATGGTGATGAAAGCAAACTCAAGGTGACAAAAAATCTCTCTGAGCCGATTGGCATGCCTGTCACTGATCTGAATTTGATTGATGTAATTGTGGTGCCTGCATTACATATCGATCAGAACGGCTATCGCCTCGGACAAGGTGGTGGTTATTACGATCGCGCTCTTGCACAACTTCTAGGATGGAAAATCGGTTTAGTCCATGCAGGCGAACTATCAAGCCAAGATTTGCCACGAGAGGCACATGACATCGCTTTAGATGCCGCAGCCACACCCTCGATTATTGTGCGCTTTAAATCTTAGGAACCTGGGAGACTGCGCGCCATAACAATGCGCTGAATCTGATTCGTTCCCTCATAGATCTGAGTTAACTTCGCATCTCTCATCATCCGCTCGACGGGATAATCACTTACATATCCATAACCACCCAGAATTTGAATCGCATCTTGCGTGATTCGCATAGCCATATCGCTAGCGAAACACTTACTGGCAGCTGAGAAGAAACGAAGATCTTTTTCATTGTTCTCACTTTTTACCGCTGCGGCATATGTGAGTTGGCGGGCTGCCTCTATATTCATTGCCATATCAGCCAACATAAACTGGACACCTTGAAAATCAAAGATCTCTTTACCAAACTGTTTGCGCTCATGGGAATATTTCGCCGCAACATCGAGTGCACCCTGGGCCAACCCCAATGCCTGTGCTGCAATTGTTATCCGTGTGTGGTCTAAAGTATTCATGGCCAGAGCAAAACCTGCACCGACCTCACTAATTCTGCGATCATCGCCGAGTTTTATATTATCAAAATAGAGCTCGCGTGTCGGTGAACCTCTGAAGCCCAACTTCTTTTCAGGTGCGCCAAAAGATAATCCGGGATCGGATTTTTCAACAATGAAGGCAGTGATTCCCTTTGATCCAAGTGTTGGATCACCTTGTGCAACAACGGTATAAAACTCAGAGACACCGGCGTTGGAGATCCACTTTTTACTACCATTAAGAATCCAACCATCACCATCGCGTTCGACCTTTGTACGCAGTGCCGATGCATCTGAGCCAGCTTCAGATTCAGAGAGAGCGTAAGAGAAGCCTTTTCCTGAAACTAACTGCGGTAGCCAGCGTTGTTTCTGCTCTTCGTTACCGCCCAGAATTAAGGGCAGTGAACCGAGTTTATTGACTGCAGGAATAAGTGAAGATGCACCGCAAACACGGGCGACCTCTTCAATAATGATCACTGTTGCTAGCGCATCTGCTCCATCTCCACCGTACTGTGTTGGAACATGGGCAGCGCTTAAACCCGCCTTTTGTAATGCGTTCGCGGCCTCTTGCGGAAAGCGGTGATCTTCATCAACAGATTGTGCAAATGGGGCAATCTCTTTCTCCGACAGTGCACGCACGCTAGCGCGTAACTCTTTATATTCACTCGGTAAGTCAAATAGATTATCCATTAGGGTTCTTTTCTATCACGTTTAGCTAGCTCTTGCAGATATTGATTGTATTCGGCTAAGTCATCGGGCTGCCCCATAGCAGCGGCCCGAGCAACATTGCGATCGATGCGCATTACTTCACGAGAATCATCTTTGACCCAACTAATGAAAGTTACAATCAGTGCCAACAGGATTGGAATCTCTCCCATAGCCCAGCCGATTGATCCACCCAGCTGCTGATCTGCCAATAAATCAGTGAGCCATGGCGTTTTAAGTGATGCGAAATAGCCCTTATCGATCAGGGTCGTTGATGACATCAATGCTACCGAGAAGAATGCGTGAATACTCATGGCTGCAAATACAACAACGATACGAACCAAGTGCGGAATCCTGCGCGGATTTGGATCAATACCGATGATGACATGGAAGAAAAGAATCCCCGTAAGAATAAAATGGATATTCATAAACAGGTGTCCTGCGTGGCTCTGCATCATCGATCCGAAGAGGCCTGTGAAGTAGAGAGCGAATAAAGATCCATCAAAGAAAGCGAGAGCGACGATTGGATTCGTGTAAAAAACTGCTAATTTAGAGTGCAGCGCCGCTAAAAGTGTTCCACGTACACCCCTTTCATCTTTATTGCGACCTTGAGGCAATGTGCGTAGTGCAAGGGTGATGGGTGCACCGAGCACGATTCCAATCGGTGCGATCATTCCTAAAATCATGTGCGCAATCATGTGATATGAAAAGGAAAAGTGTGCATATAAACCAAGTCCGCCACTTGTTGCAAAATCAATCGCAGAAACTCCCAGTGCGAAGGAAATGGTTCGTCCTACTGGCCACTTATCACCACGGCGAGTTAAAACCACTACCCCCTTTACATACAAGGCAACTGCAGTAATTAATAGACCGATCATTAGGGAATCGGGCTCGTAGCTAAAGAAAATGCGGCTCCATGTTGGCGCCGGTGGTGTTGAGATTCCTGAAATTGCAATTGCAGGATCAAACTTTGTACTAGTAGTGCGCTCTGGTGCATGATTTGATGAGAGCCATGCACCCATTGCTACAGTGACAATCATTATCAGCGCCTCGGCGAATATTAAACGGGCAAATCCCACCCAATCGATGTGATCGCGTTTAGCTAAATTTCTACGGTGCAGGTAACCCATTGCAATAAGAACTAACGTCATTGCAATCTTTGCAATGACTACATATGCATAAGTGGTGTTCCACGCCCCTTGAAAATCTAAGCGGGCCCAGGCATTAACGCTGCCACTTGCTACAACTGCGATGACCGACCACAAAGCAAGTTCACTAAAGCGTGGCACGGCGATCGGGCGATCCTCTGGATCTAATAGTGCGATCGCAATAACCCCACCAATCCAGATTGAGAGCGCAACAACATGGATGACAAGCGAACCTATCGCTAGGCCATGTGAACCACTCGATGCAGCGTGGCTTTGAAAGATCGGTGCAACTAATCCCGCTAAGGAAAGAATAAGGAGTAATACTGTAGAGAGAATCCTCTTCACGTAAAAAGCTGAAGCTGCAACGATGAGAGCGACAATAGATTCAAAGAGTAGATATTGACCAAGAGTTACCTGTGTAATAAAAGATTTTAGTACCGTTGCATCCAGGGCTATGGATAGAGGCTGATCTAAAATTGTTGCGAGGGTAAAAACAATCGTTGCAAAAGCTCCAACTGCCCACGTCAATGCAGAGCCCCACAATAGGCGCCGTAATTTCTCGGCCTGTGTTGAAAGTCGGCCGTCGGTATCTAGTAGTAGAAATGCCATCGCCAGGAGAGTTCCAATAGTTGCAAAACTTCCAACAAGTGATAAATATTTAAAGATTACGCTAAAAGCGATCATCGGTCCCTAAAGAGTTTTCGTGCATACAGGGAGAGGCCAACTAATATGAAAAACGCAATAACTAATAGTGCAATGATGAAAACATTAGTTCCCCAGCTACTGCTAGCTGGAATCTGGGATTGTGTCGGCATCGCCGTTGGTTCACTTGTAGTAACAACACTTGGTGCCGAAAAATTAAATGTAAAGGAGCCTTGCAGCGGTGCTTCACCTTCAGAGTAGAGAAGGTAGGAGACTTTATAGATTCCAGATTCAACTAGTGGCTTTAAACCAATTGATGCAGTAACGCCGTTGACTGTAATTGTTCCGTCATCTACACGGATGCCCGATGGGTCAGTAACCATTAACTCATTTGCATCTGCAATCAAGTCGACTTGAGTGGTGAGAGTTACCGAACTTGGTGGAGTTGTTAGTGTCGATCCGCTAATAGGTAAAGTAGTGATGAGTGAGTTTGCAGAGGCGCTACTGACTCCCACGCAGGCAAGAGTGATGAGTAACACCACGATGCCCTTAATTCTCACCATAACTCCCTCATTCTTTGCTTCGATTCGACCCTATCGTGCCACTTCTTTAGACTTGGCATCTACCCCACCGAGGGGTTTTTCCTGAGATAGGAGCGGCTATGCCTACATATCAATATGCATGTACTGCCTGCTCTCATGAGTTTGAGGCGGTTCAATCCTTTTCAGATGACTCTCTGACGAAATGCCCTGAATGCACTGGCGAGATTCGCAAAATTTACTCTGCCGTTGGAGTTGTTTTTAAGGGTTCAGGATTTTATAAAACCGACTCCGCGAAAAAGAAAACTGTGAGCGAAAGTACAGCTTCTACACCTGTATCCCCGGTCGCACCGGCGCCAAAGGCAGATTAATCTTCGTGGTGTGGCGGTTTATCTGACTTAATTTCAGCTTCGCGTTGTGCCGCTTCAGCGGCGGCTTCAGGATCGATCTCATCTGAAGTTACGGTAGGAAAGAGATCGCTCATAGTTATTAGTCTAGATGTAGAAACAGGTGTTGAGGGTGTTTGAGAAGCTCGGTCATTTTATTGTTAGGCGTCGCAAGGCAGTTCTCGTCCTATTTTTGCTCAGCACTCTTGCAGCCGGTGCGGTCGGCTCACAAGCATTTGGGCGATTAGATAGTGGCGGTTACTCCGATCCAGGTAGTGAATCAACCGCTGCCGCCGAGTACATCATTAAGAAGTTTAAGGTGCAAGAGCCCATTGTTACCTTGGTAGTTGACTCCACAACTGGAGTAGATGATCTTGCAGTAAGAGCCAAAGGTCTTGCTCTTGAAAAAGAGATTGCCACCGTTAAGGGTGTGACCAAGACTTACTCATACTGGTCTACTGGCGGTGCACCATCGATGAAATCAACAGATGGTAAAGCCGCTTTTATTCTCGTTTATGCAGATCTAAAAGCAGATGATTGGGATGGATTTAGTTCGATCGGTGCCACTATCCAGAACCGCTTTGATGGTGAATACAAGGGTCTCGACGTTTATGCGGGTGGAGCTGCGGTAATCACTCAGGCAATCAACCATCGGATTGAAAAAGATCTGCTTCTCGCCGAATCAATTGCAATTCCACTCACATTCCTCCTATTGATATTTGTTTTTGGAGCGATGGTTGCATCGGCTATGCCCATATTTATTGGTGTTACAGCAATCCTTGGCTCATTCTTTATAATTTTTCTCTTATCGCATTTCACTAGTGTGAGCGTCTTTGCCCTCAACCTCATTACAGGACTAGGGCTTGGCCTTGGTATCGATTATGCATTATTAATGGTCAATCGCTTCCGCGAAGAGCTCCACCATGGAAAAACAGTTGAAGAATCGGTAGTCACAATGGTCGCCACGGCCGGCAAGACTGTTTTTTACTCTGGTCTAACCGTCTTTGTCACCATGGCATCGCTCTTATTCTTTCCACTTAACTTTTTAAAGTCATTTGGTTATGCAGGCATTGCAGTAATTTCATTGGCCGTTGTTGGCGCAGTTATTGCGCTCCCAGCTCTGCTTGCAATCCTGGGCGAAAAGGTTGACAAGGGAGTAGTGCGACGCGGTGCAATTACTCCTAAGGAAGATGGTCGTTGGGCCCACACTGCTCGCACGGTCATGCGCCGCCCAATTCCAGTTGTAATCGCAGCAGTATCTGTGTTGGCGATCATGGCAGCACCGATTCTCAATATTAGTTTTGCCCAAGTTGATTCACGTGTTCTGCCAGCATCAGATCGCGCCGCTCTCTCATCCCAGGTAATTGAAACCCGCTTCGATGGCTTAGTCGGTAGCCCTATTGAAGTTGTAGTGCCGAATGGAGTGGGGCGCGAGGATGAAATCACAGGATTTCTTAACAAAGTAAAGAGTGTTGATGGAATCGTTCGTGTTGGGGCTCTTGAAACATTCGGTCAAGATATTCGAGTACAGGTCATCTCTTCAATTGCATCTCGCAGTGTTGCTTCAGAGCGAGTGATCCATGAGATCCGAGCCCTTGATAGACCCACTGGAACATTGATTGGTGGCTCTGCAGCCGACTTTACAGATTCACAGGATGGAATCGCAAGCAAACTTCCATTTGCACTTGGTTGGATTGCATTGACAGTCTTGATTTTAATCTTCATCTTTACTGGCTCAATTATATTGCCGATTAAAGCGATTATTCTCAATGCCCTTTCACTCAGTGCCACACTGGGTGCAATCACTTGGATCTTTATCGATGGCCATTTGAAGTGGTTAGTTGGTGATTTCACTGTCACCGGTACCCTTGATACAGGATCGGTAATCTTGGTAGCTGTTGTGGTCTTTGGTTTATCGATGGACTACGAACTATTTTTACTCTCTCGAATCCGCGAAGAGCATCTTTCTGGTAAATCAAATATTGAATCCGTAGCCGTCGGTCTACAACGCTCGGCGCGAATTATTACCGCGGCTGCATTACTTCTAGCCGGGGTCTTTGCCACATTTATCATCAGCGGTGTGACTTCCATCAAAATGTTAGGTTTTGGCGTTGCACTGGCGGTTTTACTTGATGCAACGATAGTGCGCGCCCTATTAGTACCAGCGTTGATGCGTTTATTTGGTGAGCGCAACTGGTGGGCACCAAAATCGATGCAGCGCTTTACGGTAAAACATTAAGTTTTGGTGTCCTCGGCCGGAGTCGGACCGGCGACCTACCGCTTAGGAGGCG
>WLNU01000016.1 GCA_009699645.1 Actinomycetota bacterium
CGGGCAACGGCCCACTATGTCACCGCCCGAGCCGTCGCACCGCTGGAAAAACTTAAGAAAATGAGCTGGCACCTGCTCAAAACCGGGGGCTCTCTTATGGCCATTAAAGGTAGATCGGCAGAGGAGGAGATGAGCTCTGTGCCAAAGGCCATCCTCCACGAGGTAAATCTTGAGGGGATTGAGCTCGGTCGCATCGTTGAAGTACGCAAAGGTGCTTAACTAAGCCCCGTGGATGATTCACGTGAAACAAAGAGCGTTGTTGGGGTCCGCCGCCTCAAAGAGGCGATGGATAAGCCGGCTAACCTGCGCATCATCACAGTAGCCAATCAAAAAGGCGGAGTAGGCAAAACAACCACAACGGTTAACCTGGCAGCGGCCCTATCTATGGGGGGTCTGCGGGTTCTAGTTATCGACCTTGATCCCCAAGGAAATGCCTCCACAGCCTTTGGCGTAGAACAGCTAGAGAACCCAGGGATCTATGAGGTCTTAATGGGAGACACAACGATGGCGGACTGCGCCCAAAAAGTAAGAGGCTTCCCATCCCTTGAGTGCATCTCATCGAATACATCACTGGCCCAGGCTGAGATTGAGTTAGTTCCGATGGTTGCACGCGAGATGCGCTTAAAAGAGGCGATTGCCGAATTAATCGCAGCACGTATACAGGCCGGAGAGCCTCTGGATTATATTTTTATCGACTGCCCGCCGAGTTTAGGTTTATTAACTATTAACGCTTTAACGGCCGCCAAAGAGATGTTAATCCCCATCCAATGTGAGTATTACGCACTAGAGGGATTGTCACAACTGTTAAAAACATTTGAGCTTGTAAAAAAACGTTTAAATGCAGAGTTAAAACTCTCAACATTTGTTTTAACAATGTTTGATGGGAGGACACGATTGGCAAATGATGTCGCAAATGAGATTCGCAAACACTACCCGAATGAACTTATTGATATTCCAATTCCACGCGCAGTACGCGTATCAGAGGCACCTGGTTATAAACAAACAGTAATGACATATGACGCATCTTCACCGGGTGCGATTGCATACATGTTGGTTGCTCGCGAATTAGCTATACGCGCAAAAGCATTTGATTCAAATGTTGTTTCAATACATTACAAACGTGAAGGTGAGATCGCATAATGGCTCGTCGTGGTGGTTTAGGTACAAACCTTGATGCATTGATTCCAACCTCATTAACTGTTGCAGGAAAAGAAGTTGCAACACAGGATGAGATAGATATTAATTTAATCTCTCCCAACCCGCGCCAACCACGCAAACACTTTGATCAAGTAGCGCTCGATGAGTTAATCGCTTCAATTAAAGAGATTGGAATTTTGCAACCACCAGTTGTTCGCATGAGAACAAATGGCAGATATGAATTAATTATGGGAGAGCGTCGCTACCGTGCAGCCAAAGCTGCAGGGTTAAGAACTATTCCAGTAATCATTCGCCAAACGGCAGATAATGAACTTCTACGCGAGGCATTAATTGAAAATATTCATCGCAGCGAATTAAATGCACTTGAAGAGGCCGCGGCCTACTCCCAACTACTCAATGATTTTGCTTGTACCCACGACGAGCTTGCACAGAAACTCGGTCGCTCCCGTCCGCAGATTTCAAACACAATTCGCTTAATGAATTTACCGGCCTCAGTGCAAAACAAAGTTGCATCGGGTGCTCTTAGCGCCGGTCACGCCCGTGCACTATTGGGTTTAAGTGATGCTTACATGATTGAAGATTTAGCTAAGCGAATCATCGCTGAGGGTTTGAGCGTACGAGCAGTAGAAGAGATTATTTCAAAGAACGCCCCAAAGAGTAAAAAGAAACTCACAACTGTTACATCGAGCATCGTTGAGTTTAATGAGCTAGCCGAACGCATGGGAGATGCGCTAGATACGAGGGTTACAATTCAAGGCAGCGTTAAAAAAGGGGCAATCGTTATTGAGTTTGCCGGCAGTGAGGATTTAAAGAGGATTACAAAGGCCATCGAGGGCTAAGAGAGTTGATTGCCCCCGCGGCGCAACATCTCAGTTTTAATCACGCCACCTAAGGATCTAACACCATCACGGATGCGCTCTGGTGTTGGGTAACAGTATGAGAGACGCAGCGACCATGAGCCAAAACCATCGGCATAAAAAGCAGTTCCGGGAACATATGCCACCTTTGCAACAATCGCCTTAGGCATTAAAGCAGTTGTATCAATCTCAGGTGGCAAAGTAACCCAGACATAAAAACCACCGCCAGGCTTTGTCCATTTAGCAACGGCTGGAAAATACTCATCAAGGGATTCAAGCATCGCATCGCGGCGGGTCTTGTATAGATCACAGAAGGATGCGATCTGATCACGCCAAGGCTGTTCAGCTAAGTAACTTGAAATAGTTAACTGTGCAAAGTTAGAGGGGCATAAAATCGAAGACTCACTTGCGATAACCAACTTCTCCTTAAGAGATGGTGGCACAAGAGCCCAACCCACCCGTAAACCAGGAGCGATTGTCTTTGAAAAAGTTCCAAGATAGATAACGTTCTCAGAATCCTCTGCGCGCATGGCATTCGGTGAGGGCCTATCAAAACCGAGTAGACCGTAAGGGTTATCTTCAACGACAAAGATTCCAGCTTCGCGGCACATATTTAAAATCTCAGTACGTCGCTCGGCCGGTAGCAATACCCCTGATGGATTTTGGTAGTTAGGGATCATGTAGAGAAATTTAATTTTGCGGCCGGTTGCACGCACACTAATAATTGCATCGCGCAGCCCCTGCGGTACTAAGCCCTCGTCATCGGTTTCAACGTGCACGACCGAGGCCTCATACTGGTGAAAAGTGCCGAGGGCACCAACATAGGAGGGCGCTTCAGCTAAAACGACATCGCCCGGGTCGATAAAGATTCGCGAGATTAAATCAAGGGCCTGCTGGGAACCGGTTGTAACTAATACATCATCGGGGTTAGCCCGGATCCCTTCAAGTGCCATAACCTCACAGATCTGCTCACGTAGCTTTGGGTGGCCCTGGCCACTGCCGTACTGCAACGCCTCTGCGCCATTGGTAAGAACTAGTTTTTGAATAACATCGGCCATCATGGACATTGGGAAGGCCGACAAGTTAGGCATTCCTCCAGCTAAAGAGACGATCTCTGGGCGGGATGCAACGGCAAAGAGGGATCGAATCTCACTTGGCTTCATTTGAGCGGCGCGAGTTGCAAAGCGCTCCTCTAAATTTTGAGGAGCACCTGTTGCAAATCGATTGGTGATCTCTGACATGTCCCAAGTCTGCCACATGCGGCCTAAAGCTCGGACACTATTTAACGGCGGATACCAGCTTTGCGTAAATCAGCGATACGCAATGTTCCAGTCTTTGCATCATCTTCGGCAGCTAAATAAAGCCGTTGAATCGCAATAACTAAGGCTTCGGCGATAACGTCGCGAAAATCTGAGCGAGAGATTCGCTCGACATCACTAGGGCTAGTCACATAACCAAGATTAATATGGACTGCAGGGGCCCGTGTTAATCGAAGTAAGTCCCAAGCCTTTGCATGGGTGCGGCAGTTAACTAAATCTGTTCTTGCACAAATTTCCCGCTGCACCAAAGATGCAAAACGCTCTCCCACAATCGAATGAACGCCATGGGCGTCACTTCCATAAAAGTAAGTTGCCGCTCCATGTGCCAGTTCGTTCACATAACTATCACGGTGAAGTGAGATCATTAAATCGGCGCCACTTTGATTAGTAAATGCAATACGTTCGGTTTCAGTCGGAGAGTTTGAAACACCTCTAGTTAAAAAAACAGAGGCACCGAGTGCCAATAAACGCCCCTCAGTTCGCAGCGCTACATCGTAAATAAGAGTGTCATCACCAGCGGGATTTAAAACTATAACCTTATTAGCAAGTGCTGGGCCACGATTTCTCTGTGTTGCACTTTCACGCATCAGCGAAGGAGCACCCCCTGAAACAATTCGGCTCAAACGCAGTAGACCGATAATAGTTTCAGGACCACATTTCCCATCGATCACTAATCCAGCAGAGCGTTGGAACTCTTTTACTGCCGATTCAGAGCGTGGGCCATAGATACCGTCAACACGGCCGCAATCAAAACCCATCTCCGTTAATCGGGATTGTAAGGTCGCTACATCATCACCACGCATCAATGGAGTTGACTGTAAGTTTAAAGAGCGATCGCCTAACTTCCACTTAGCCTCTTCGAGTGCGCGAGCAGTGACGGCGTCAACAAGTCCAGTGATACTTAACCCACGGTTCTGTTGGAAAGAACGTATCTGCGCTTCACTCAACTCTGACATTTTAAATTCCTAGTTATGCAATATATGGTTCAAGCTCTTTGAGCATAGCGGGCTTTGGTCTAGCTCCAACAATCGTTTTAACAACTTCCCCATTAACAAAGACATACATAGCTGGGATCGACGTGATGCCATATTTAATTGCTATTGCGGACTCGTTATCGGTGTTGAGCTTTACAATTTTTAACTTTTCACCATACTCATTTGAAATCTCTTCAAGAATCGGTCCAACTGCTCGACACGGACCACACCATTCGGCCCAAAAATCAACTAAAACAGGGCCGCTACTTTTTAAAACCTCAGCGTCAAATGTTGCCGTTGTGACGTTAGCTGTTGCCATTCGTGATCTCCAGATCGCTATGTGGTGTGAGTGAACTTTAGTGGTGGGAGAGAAACTTTTCTGCATCAAGGGCGGCCTGACATCCCGAGCCTGCCGCGGTAATTGCTTGTCGATATGTGTAATCGACAAGATCGCCGCAGGCAAAGACGCCAGGGATATTTGTACGCGTTGAACGGCCATCGACTTCGACATAACCCTCACCGTTAACTGTGATTTGTGATGTTATGAGCTCACTACGCGGGATGTGACCGATGGCCACAAAAAGACCAGTAAGTGCCCGCTCACTCTCGCTACCGTCAACGGTATTGCGAAGTTTCAAACCTGTAACTTTAGAATCTCCAAGAACATCTATGACCTCGGTATTCCAAAGGAACTCAATCTTAGGATTTGCTGCTGCGCGATCTGCCATAATCTTTGATGCTCGTAATGAATCGCGGCGATGAATTAAAACAACTTTACTGGCAAACTTTGTTAGGAATGTGGCCTCTTCAACTGCCGAGTCTCCGCCACCAACAACGGCTATCTCTTGATCGCGAAAGAAAAATCCGTCGCAGGTCGCACACCAGGAAACACCGTGGCCAGATAACCTTTTTTCATTTACTAAACCAATCTCTCGGTAAGCCGAACCCATTGCAAGGATTACAGACTTTGCTTTGATGGTATTGCCAGAGCCATCAACGAGAGTTTTGATATCGCCGACTAAATCCATTTTTACAATATCGTCAGTAACTAACTCAGAGCCAAAGCGTTGTGCTTGCTTGCGCATAGACTCCATTAAATCTGGGCCCATAACACCATCGACAAAGCCAGGAAAGTTTTCAACCTCTGTCGTATTCATGAGTGCCCCGCCTGCAGTCACTGAGCCCTCATACATAAGGGGATTTAACTGGGCACGGGAGGCGTAAATAGCAGCTGTGTAGCCAGCGGGCCCAGAGCCGACAATGACAAGATCTCTGACTTCACTCACACTCACTCCTTAGAAACATATCCAGCGACCATTTTATTCCGCTTTCTTTGATGGCCGAACCACAGAATCGCGCAGATGCCTGATCATAGATATCTCTTCAACACCAGCGGCCTTACCTGCGACTAAGTAACCAAAAAAAGCGGTTAACATCACAACGAATAACTCTCCGGCACGGGCGATCGGTGTTAACTCAACGCCTACCCACGTGATGTATTGAGTCAGAGCAAAAAGTGGGGCCATAACGCCAACGGCCGCCCCCAATAAGTGCAGGTGTTGGCCTAAGAACTCCATCACCTTTATTGCACCTGTGTGCTTTTTCAATAATGAGAGCGTGATGAAAAGGCCGACTAAATAACTAATAGAGAAGGCCACGCCAAGGCCGATAGTTACCCATTGGGTCTGAAGAAGATTGAGAAAGAGATATGAAAAACCTACGGAGATAATATTAATAATAAAGATTGAGATTACCTGTGTGCGTGTATCTTCAAAGGCGTTAAAACCGCGGATCAAAATTAAGTTGATTGAGAAAGCTACAAGTCCAAAACTTAAGGCAGCTAAGACGTAGCCGATATAACGAGAGTCCTCGATCGGAATTCCAATGAAAATAACCTCTGTAATAAGAGGGCCAAAGAATAAGAAGGCAACGGCGCTTGGGATAGTAATAACACCAACTAATTTAATTGCACGAATTAACTGGACACGTACCTCGTCACGATCACCGGCAACAGCTAAACGCGACAAGTGCGGCAAGATCGCAGTAATTATTGAGATTGTGACGATTGAATAGGGCAACAACATAACAAAATAGGCGTATGTATACGGTGTGTAACCGACTCCTCGAGCTATACCCTCTTGCGCACTTCTCACTGCGGCGCTAGTTGCAACGTTAACTGTTACTAAATAACCTAACTGTGAAATCAACACATAGAGCAGAGTCCAACCAGCTAATCCAAATGATTTACCAAGACCGGCTAATCCCCATTGTGGACGCAGTTTTATTCCGAGCCGCTTAATAACTGGGACAAGAACTAAAGCCTGCACAACAACACTGAGTGTTGTTCCCCACCCAAGGATTTGAACCTGTGTTGGAGTAATTGACTCTGCGGTAATACCTGTTGATAAAAGAAGAAAGCCACCAAAGAGTGCAATTCCAACTATATTGTTAGCGATCGGCGCCCACATTAATGGTCCGAATGAGCCCCGAGCATTAGCAACCTGGCCCAGCATTGTGAATAGCCCAAGAAAGAAGATTTGAGGTAGGCAGTAACGGGTAAAGGCGATAGAGATATCTTTTTCTGCCTCAAAGCCAGGCGTAAAGAACTCTGGGGCATATAAGCGCACAAGAGCGGGCGCAAAGTAAACCCCAATTGCAACGAGAACTAATAAAATAAGTGAGATCGTTGTTATCAAGCGCGAGGCAAAACCATCTCCACCATCTTCATGATCAAAAGAGCGAACCAACTGTGGAATAAATATCGCGGTGAGAGCCCCACCTACAAGTAAGTTGTAGAGAATATTTGGCATCGTATTTGCGACGTTGTAAGTATCGGCGAGCAGTGTTGTACCAAGAACAGCAACGATGAGAATTCCGCGCACAAAGCCAGTAATGCGCGAGAGAATCGTTCCAAGGGCCATAACTCCCGAGGCGCGAAATAGCTCATTAGATTTCACTTTGACGCCCCTTTCGTACGCGACGCACACTCTGGGCGATAGCCGCTAGTAAGAGAAGTATCGCCGCTCCAGTGGTAAACCACGTGAGCCTCGGATCGATGACTGTCGCGTTGAGAGCTAATGAAGCGGCCGGGACGACATCACTACCCTGGCTATCAACCATCTGAGCAAAGACAATAGTTTGGCCAGGGGCTATAACAAAGGCGTTTAACTCTAACTGACTCTTTGAGTTAGGGGCCAGCCTCACACCAGTAAAACTATCAACGAGGATACGGGTGTTCATGGCCAACATTTGAATATCAACCGTAACTTCTACCGGAAACTCATTAATGACAGTTACGGGCAGAACCGCCTTCTCGGTAGTTAACTGATACTTACCGGGGTTCACACGTAATCTACGGAGCTGTGCATCAACTGCAGTCTTGGCGTTAAAGGAAAAATAAGCTCGACTTTCGGCATCAAGTGAGGGAGATAATAAACGTCCCAAACGCATACGCAGTTGCACTACATCAGGAACGTTAACAACTTTAGATAACCGGGTGAGGTTTTTTCTATTCTCCCCAAAGCTCTTTCGCAGTAAAGGGCTTAGCTTTGAACTCCCCTTACTCCATCCCCCAGTGGCTTCGCTACGGACAACTCGACCCAAGGCTATTTCAAGCGCGGTTTTTCCATAAGAGTAATAGAGCTTTAACTCACTTGGTGCTAAGCGTTTTGCCATTGCAACGTCAGGGTTTCCATAGGCTAAGGCCACAACATCGTTAGCGGCTGTATTTTTCTTCAACTGTGCAAGCCAAGCGATAGCAATGTCTTTACCGGCCGGTGTGGCATCTGTTGCAAGTTTGTATTCACCGCTCATCGCAACAACTTCATCAATAAGGGCTGGATCGATTACCCAGATTTTTGATGTGCTCAAAGGGGTAAAGACAAGTTGGCCTAAGCGCCCAGAGGGCGTTAACTCTTGTGCTAAATCATCGTTTCTAAACTCACCCGTAAAATTCTGGTGCAACGTGCTTGTAATGCGCACTACCACACTCTCGGCAGAGGCAAAGGGTAATGGGGCGGCGAGAAAAAATAAGGTAAAGAAAACACTTAGGAGTTTTCTCATATCTTTAACTCACCACTTCGAGCAATTAACTTCTTCTCATCGGGATATGCGAGATGTTGAATAATTTCACTTAAGGGAAACCACGAGACCTCATCAACCTCACTCACCTGCGGTGTTAACTCCCCGCTTACTTCAGAGAAGAGATAGTGATGAACAGTTTTATGAATCCTTTTACCACCGGCCATAAACCAAAAATCAATCACACCTAATGAACGAGAGATTGCCGATGTGATTCCAGTTTCCTCAGCAACTTCGCGGATCGCTGCCTGTTCTGGTGTTTCACCCTCTTCAATATGTCCCTTTGGAAGCGACCAGAGCAGACGGGTGCCACTGGCATCTTTGTGATCGATGCGCCCGATGAGAAGACCCTTTGTTCCAGTTGAATCGATAACTAATCCACCTGCGCTGACCTCATCAACGCGTTTGGCATAGACCCGTTTGCTGGCAGGCTTTATCGCTTTAGGTGATGTGGATGGAGAGTGTGTTTGGGGGCCGCGGTTGGCGGGGCGCTTGCGCTTCCGCTTCTTCTTAATGCCGTCGCTGCCCGCACCAGGTGCCGGGATCATGAAGTAAGGGTACTGCTCTAACCTTACTTATTGTGACGAGCGCATTGGGAGTGGCAGGCGAGCTAGCGATTCGTTCTCTCATCGAACGAGCCCCGCTAGCGAGCTCTCTTGCCCAAGCATTTAGTGCCAAAGGCTTTACCTTGGCGCTAGTTGGTGGCCCTGTGCGCGATGCGATTTTAGGACGCCTTGGAAATGATTTAGATTTCACAACAAATGCTCTGCCGCAGGATTCAAAAAAGATTTTGCAAGGGTGGGCAGAAAATATTTGGGAGACAGGAATTACATTTGGAACCGTTGCTGGAAAGCGCGGGGATACAACCGTTGAAGTAACTACATATCGCAGTGAGCGCTACGGCTCTGATTCACGTAAGCCAGAGGTCGAGTATGGAAAAGAGATTCTCGGTGATTTATCGCGCCGAGATTTCACAGTGAATGCAATGGCACTTGAACTTACCGGTGATGCACCAGAGTTCCTTGATCCATTTAATGGCTTACAGGATTTATCAAAAAAGGTTTTAAGAACACCTGGGCGCCCAGGTGATTCATTCAATGATGATCCACTTCGCATGATGCGTGCTGCCCGATTTGCAAGCCAGTTAGATTTTGAGATTGATCCCAATGTTCTAGTATCAATAAAAGATTTAGCAGATCGTATTACGATAGTTTCAGCAGAGCGAGTGCGCGATGAGTTTATAAAAATCCTCATGTCACCCGACCCGCGCGTTGGCATAACAATCTTGGTTGATACGGGTTTAGCCGACATTGTGATTCCTGAGATTCCAAAACTTCGCCTAGAAGTTGATGAGCACCACCACCATAAAGATGTGTATGAGCACTCCATAACTGTCCTTGAACAAGCGATGATGCAAGAGAGCCGACTCGGTGGGCCTAATTTAATTATTCGTCTTGCCGCCCTATTGCACGACATTGGTAAACCCAAAACACGCAGTTTTATCGATGGTGGTGGTGTCTCATTTCATCATCACGAAGTCGTCGGTGCGCGTTTGGCTAAAAAACGTCTACAAGAGCTGCGCTTTGATAGCCATACCGTTGAAGCCGTTGAGACATTAACAGCGCTCCACCTACGTTTTCATGGCTACGGAGATGGAGAATGGAGTGATTCGGCGGTGCGCAGATATGTGCGAGATGCAGGGGATTTGTTAACACATTTACATGTTCTTACCCGCGCCGATTGCACAACGAGAAATAAAGCAAAGGCCACTCGTCTATCTGGGGTTTATGACTCACTCGAGGCACGCATCGATGTCTTGATGGAGCAAGAGGAGCTATCAAAGATCCGCCCAGATTTAGATGGCGCACAAGTAATGGAGCTATTGAATTTAAAACCATCTCGCGAAGTTGGCGCTGCAATGGATTTCTTAATGGAGCTGCGCTTAGATCAAGGGCCAATCGGTGCCGACAAAGCCACGGCCGAGCTACTTAACTGGTGGAAAGACAGAGGGTCGAAGTAAGCGAGCTGCAACAAGTAAGTAAGCAGCACTCACAGTTAACGGAACAACGGCCGAGGCACCTGAGGGTGGGAGTAACAGGGCAGCGATTATCCCGCCAGAGACAATGGCGCCATTAACTACAACATCATAAACAGCAAAGACGCGACCGCGAAAGTAGTCATCGATCTTGGATTGCACTAAGGCATCGTTTGTAACTTTAAGATTTTGTCCAAAAAAAGATGTTAAAAATGCGGTAAGAATTAAAGTGAGTTGTGTTTGAGTAGCGGCAAGGATGAGCGGACAGAGCGCACTGGCAAATAATGCAAAACGCATCCAATGGTGTCGCCCGACCTTACTCACACCGTATGGTGCTAAGAAGGCACCTAGAAAAACGCCGAGACCTGCAAAAGAGAGCGCAAAACCAAAGCCTTTTAAACCCTCTTCAGGAAATGCTGGATCATTAAAAGTATTTCGCTCAAGCAATAGCGCCGTCAACGTCAGAGCAGTTAAACCCCCGCGGTGAACAGCCGTTGCAATAATTCCGCGTGCTGCATCTGAGTGAACGGCCAGAAAAGAAAACCCCTCTCGCATATCTGTAAAACCTTGAGAAAAACTCCCCGCAGCTTTCTCGTGCTGCATCGGACCGATTTCAAACTTCTTCAATCGCCCAGTTAACAGAGCAGCTATAAAGTAGCCAGTACTAGCCATAAGAATGAGTAATGCATCGGCGTGATTGGCTATGGTCAAAGAGTCCACAACGGCGCGCACACCAACACCGATTCCGCCGCCAACGACTACAAGAACTGAACCACCAGTTACAGCCATGGCATTTGCGGTAATGAGTGATTCTGCTTCGACTAAGAGAGGCAGACCTGCAGAGAGTGCGGCGAGGATTAAACGGTTTATTCCAAATGCGATAAGAACCACGATTGTTAAAGCCAAACCAGTAGTGCCACGGAAAATGAAAAAGGCGACAACCAAAAGATTCAGACTTCGCGCCAGATTTGAGAAGAAAAGTGCGCGCTGCCTAGAGACACGATCTAAAATTGTCCCAACAAAAGGCCCAACGATTGAATATGGAAGCAGGACAACGGCAAAGCCAAGGGCGGCACTTAACGCGTTAGCTTGGCGATTCGGTGAGAAGAGAACAAAGGATGCTAAGGCGCTTTGGAAGATGCCATCTGTGGCCTGCCCAGTCCAACGAATCGCCAGTAAACGCGAAAACCTGGGGTGTGTGAGTAGATTAAATAAACCCATAAGAAAGAGCGTAGTCGCAGAAGGTGGTTTATTGTTATGAGCCATGAAGTCGCAACGTTCGTACATCGATTATTCACTTGATAAGCGTGCAACCCTATTGGCGCTCTTTCGTGGAACCGTCGATGCCTGCGACGCCGACCCCTATTTACTAAGGGCGGCAAAGTGGCACGGAGAAAAAACTACCCGCAACTGCCCGGTATGTAAGAAAAATGGATTAGTCGAACTTCGCTACACCTTTGGCGAGCAGTTGGGGCAGTACTCAGGACGCATTAAGTCACCCCAAGAGCTACTTGAGATGGAGAGTGAGTTCGGCGAGTTTCGTGTCTATATCGTTGAGATCTGCCGTGATTGTTTATGGAATCACCTGTGTGCCTCATTTATCTTAGGTGATGGACGAGAGCGCAAGGCGCCCCGCAAGGTACGCACCCTAGAGGACGAAGATTACGCAGCAAGGTAGCCTTAACTAATGCTTCGCAGATTTCTTATTAGAGCTACAGTCTTTATCGGCGGTTTTGGTTTCATCGCCGGCGCTGTTCTCTTTGCACTGGCATATTTTACCGTTGATATCCCAGATGCCAATGCCTACGTTAATAGCCAGTCAACAATAATTCAATATTCAAATGGCGAAGAGATTGGACGAGTAGGAACACAGAATCGTCAGATAATTCCACTGGCAAAGATTCCGCTAAACATTCGTTATGCCGTGCTTGCAGCCGAAGATCGTGGATTTTATTCAAACCGGGCATTTAGTGTCACCGGAATCGCACGTGCGATATTTAATAACCTTAAAGGCGGCTCACTGCAGGGCGGCTCCACCATCACACAACAGTACGCAAAAACCGCTTTTCTAACACCAAGTAGGACTATTCAACGCAAGATCAAAGAGCTAGTTATCTCTATCAAATTAGAGAACCAGTTATCTAAAGATCAAATCTTTGAAAGTTATTTGAATACTATTTACTTTGGTCGCGGCTCATATGGTGTCATGACGGCCTCCCAACAGTATTTCAATCGCAACGTCGATCAACTAACAAATGCCCAGGCCGCTGTTATCGCCTCTATCTTGCGCTCACCCGGCTTATATGATCCGGCATTTAAAAAAGGTAATGAGGCCCGTCTAATTGCCCGTTTTGAATATGTTAAAGAAGGCATGATTGAAGCGGGTTGGATCGATAAAAAAGATGCAGCAAAGATGAAGTTTCCTACCGTTGCACCGAGATCAACATCTGGACAGTTAAGTGGTCCTAAAGGACACATCATTGAAGCGGTACAAAAAGAGTTAGCCAAGCTTGGATTTAGCCAAGAGCAGTTATTGGTTGGCGGTCTTGTTATTAAGACAACACTGGATCAAAAGGCGCAACAATCGGCCGTGGATGCCGTTAATAAGTTTTACCCAACTAAAGCCCCAGATAACCTACATATTGGCTTAGTCGCTATCCGTCCTGGCACCGGTGAAATCGTTGCTTTATACGGCGGTCGTGATTATTTAGTACGGCAGTTAAGTGATGCCACACAGTCAATTGCCTTAGCCGGTTCGACTTTTAAACCCTTTGCAATCATTGCCGCACTAGAACAAGGGATTCCGTTAACATCGATGTGGAACGGGGATTCACCCCAAGTATTTGATGATGCTGGAAAGCCATATGAAGTTTCAAACTATGGAGATGAAGGGTGGGGTCAAGTCGACCTCATGTATGCAACAAAACACTCAATCAACACCGTCTTTGTCCCACTTGGAATTAAAGTTGGACCAACTGCCGTTGTAGATGTTGCCCGTCGCGCCGGTATCCCTGAGTCAATTGCGATGATGCCGACACCATCTGTAGTTTTAGGAGTTGCCAGCCCACACGTTATTGATGTCGCCAATGCCTATGCAACATTTGCCGCTCAAGGTATTAAATCCAAACCATATTTAGTCGCTCAAGTTATTGGCCCTAACAAAGGTATTTTGTATCAAGGAAAATCGGAGAGCCAAGAAGTATTCTCTAAAGAGGTCATGGCCGATTTAACATATGCGCTCAAAGGAACAATCACAGGCGGAACCGGAGCTGCAGCACTTGCTCTGGGCCGACCAGCTGCCGGCAAGACAGGCACATCACAGTCAAACGCGTCTGCCTGGTTTAGTGCATACACCCCACAGTTAGCAGCATCCGTTGCCCTCTTTCGAGATAGTGCATCCGAGTCTTTAAATGGAATCGGTGGCCTCACATCGGTCACCGGCGGAACCTTTCCCGCCAGAATTTGGACCGCCTTTATGAAGGGTGCGCTAAAGGGGCAAGAGGTAATGGATTTTCCCGCCCCATCAAGTATCGGTGGACTTGATCCAATAGTTATTACATCGGGCGGCGTTCAAACCCGCAAACCATAATGGCGCTGCGCTTTAAAGCACTTCTTGCCCTGGCAGTTCTTGCATCTCTGATTTCCTTTACAAAGTTCTCACATTGTGAAGGCACAACATGGGCTACCCCAGATCAATATATTCACGCCTGCTACAGCGATTTACCATCACTTTTTAGTGAACGCGGCTTAGATAAAAACCAGTGGCCCTATGCAAGCGATACAAATGCCGTTGAATATCCAGTTATAACTGGCATGGTGATGTTTGCAACGGCCTCACTCGTTAATACACCTATCGCTTACTTCAATCTCAACGCAGCATTGCTAACGGTTCTCTTTATTGCATTAGTGATGTTGATGCGAAGAATGAAGCCCGAACTGAGCTACTTACTACCCGTAGCACCAGCCATGATTGCATCGCTCTACATCAATTGGGATTTATGGGCGATTATCACGATGATGCTTGCTATTTACTGGTTTGATCGAAAAGCATATCTATATAGCGCGCTGGCTATGGGTATTTCAATCTCTACTAAGTTTCTACCAATCTTTTTAATCTTCCCCATCGTATTTATTCTCTGGCGCCATAACCGCATAAAAGAGTTAGTAAAATACTTAGCAACTACAGTTGGAATCTGGGTAGCAATAAATCTTCCCTTTGTTCTCACGACTCCAACAGGTTGGTGGCGATTTTATAAACTTAACTTAGAGCGCGGCGCCGATTGGGGCTCAATCTGGTTAGCACTGAGGCAGCTAGGTTTGAGCTTAACTAACTTAAACTACTTATCAATACTCCTTCTTCTTATCGGTTTAACAGCTATCATTATCTTCTTATTTGAAATAAAATCTACCCCAACGCTTGCATCGGTTGCATTTATCGTTCTTGCAGCGGTAATGATTGCTGGCAAGGTCTATTCACCGCAGTATGTTTTATGGTTAACACCCCTTGCGATCATTGCGTTAAGTGGTGCGAGAGATTTACCAGCTTTTTGGATCTGGCAAAGCGGCGAAGTTATTTATCACATTGCAGTCTGGCAACACATCGCACTTGTCACTGGTGCCCAATTTGGTCTTGCCGCAGGTGGCTATGCAGCTCTGACGCTTCTGCGGATTGGGAGCACTCTCTATCTGATTTGGAGCCTGATGAAACGGGCGCTAGAGGCCCGTAATCCACAGGGTTCAGCCTTCGATTTACTCTTTGAGGCCTCTAAGGCCTACCCTTAACCCTCTTGAACAGGCAATTATTGTCAGTACAGGAAAGCACTAACCCTCCTGTCACGGAAATGCCGTGGCCGTCTTAGTCCAGAGGAGGTCGGGTTAACGCATGCGTCACTACGAACTTATGGTCATTCTTGATC
>WLNU01000017.1 GCA_009699645.1 Actinomycetota bacterium
CCATGCGACGCTCACCATAGATAACTTGGCGCTGACGGTTCATGACATCGTCATACTTTAAAACATTTTTACGCATCTCAAAGTTCTGCGCCTCAACCTGCGTCTGTGCAGAGCGAATTGCATTGCTCACCATCTTGGATTCAATTGGTTCATCCTCTGGAATACCAGCAGCTGATAAGAAGCGCTCGACCATTCCTGAGTTAAATCGGCGCATGAGTTCGTCCTGCAACGAGAGGTAAAAGCGTGACTCACCAGGATCGCCCTGTCGACCTGAACGACCACGCAGCTGGTTGTCGATACGTCGAGACTCGTGGCGCTCGGTGCCTAATACGTAGAGACCTCCAAGTGCAATAACCTCTTCATGTCCCTTAGCAACGGCCGCCTTCTGTCGTGCAATCTCATCTGGCCAGGCCACTTCATATGCCTCGGCGTTATCGACCGGTGAAATTCCACGGCGTTGAAGTTCGAAGTCGGCCATGAACTCTGGGTTTCCACCGAGCATGATGTCAGTACCGCGACCTGCCATATTTGTTGCAACAGTGACTGCACCCAATACTCCGGCGCGCGCGATGATTGCAGCTTCGCGTTCATGGTGCTTGGCGTTGAGAACTTCGTGAGGCACGCCAGATTTGCGCAAAAATGCCGAGAGCTCTTCAGATTTTTCAACACTGACTGTGCCGACTAATACAGGCTGTCCTTTGCGATGCTTGTCGGCGATATCTGCAGTAACTGCTACAAATTTTCCCGCCTCTGATTTATAGACTAGATCTGCTTGATCGATACGGATCATTTCACGGTTAGTAGGAATCGGAACAACACCGAGTTTATAGATCTGATAAAACTCTGAAGCCTCAGTCATAGCAGTACCAGTCATACCTGATAACTTGCCGTAGAGACGGAAATAGTTCTGCAAAGTAATAGTTGCCAACGTCTGGTTTTCATCTTTAATCTCGATGCGCTCTTTAGCTTCAAGTGCTTGGTGGAGGCCTTCGCTATAGCGCCGGCCGGCTAACATTCGGCCCGTATGCTCATCAACGATTAAAAGCTCGCCATTCATAACCACATAATCCTTGTCGCGCTTAAAGAGCTCTTTGGCACGCACTGCATTGTTGAGATAGCCGATCATCGGAGTATTTGCCGCCTCATAGAGGTTGCCGATCTGCAACAACTCTTCGACTTTAGTTACGCCATCTTCTAAAATTCCAACGGTTTTTTTCTTTTCATCGACTTCGTAGTGCACATCGCGCTGCAATTTTCCAACGTGATTTGCGAATTCGACGTACCACTTAGTGGCCTTATCGGCAGGTCCACTGATAATTAAAGGAGTACGAGCTTCGTCAATTAAAATTGAGTCGACCTCATCGACTACTGCAAAGAAGTGATCGCGCTGTACACACTCTTCGAGTGACCAGGCCATGTTGTCGCGTAGATAATCAAAGCCAAACTCATTATTAGTTCCATACGTAATATCGGCTAAATAAGCCTCTCGTCTTTGCGCAGGTGTCATGTTGGCAAGAATTACTCCAACTTTTAAACCTAAGAAGCGATGGATACGTCCCATCCATTCACTATCGCGCTCTGCTAAATAATCATTAGTTGTAACAACGTGCACGCCGCGTCCTGCTAAAGCGTTGAGATAGGAGGGTAGAGTTGCAACCAGAGTCTTACCTTCTCCGGTACGCATTTCAGCGATATTGCCACGGTGAAGGGCGGCACCGCCCATTAATTGAACGTCATAGTGGCGCTGGCCCAAGGTTCGCTTGGCCGCTTCGCGGACAACGGCAAATGCCTCGGGCAACAACTCATCTAGGCTTTCGCCCTCTGAAAATCGCTTCTGAAAGAGCGCTGTCTGTGCACGCAGATCGGCATCAGAGAGTGCGCTAATGCGGGCCTCATGTCCATTGACAACGGCAACGACCTTGCCGAGTTCGCGTAAGAGGCGTCCTTCACCTGCACGCAAAATCCTGTCAAAAAACGCTGGCATCGCTGGAACCTCTCGCACTTCATGGCTGAATCAACCCTCCTATCGTAGAGGTTGGGCCACACAAGCGGTAACCGAGGCAAGGGGGCGAAAACCCTGGTTCGTAAGGGCTCTGGCCGCCTCGCTCAAGGTGGCACCGGTCGTGATTACATCATCGATGAGTATGAGATCCCCGCGTGGATATGCACCTGTCTTGAGAGCAAATGCGCCCTGCACATTGCGAGCACGTGCGGAGGCATGTAAGCCACTCTGGTCACGAACTTTTCGCACGAGCTCGAGAGAATCAGATACTGGGTAGCCCGTGCGCAGCGAAATACTGCCAACGATATCGACAATAAAACTACGACCACGTCGACGACGAGCAGAAGCTGACGATGGGATAGGGACTAATCGAATATTGTGTTTATCGAAATTGCCTTGCAATAAAACATGCACGATTGCATCAATGATGAGCGCATCGGCGCCTTTTAAGCCATTCTCTTTTGCAGCCAGAACGATTTTGCTAGCCGTTTGTGAATACAGTACTGCTGAATGGACCCGTAACTGCGAAATATGTGTCGAGTAATAATGAGGATGCCATTCACGCCGACATGAAGAACAGATTGATAATCCAATTTCATTACAGCCAAAACATCGAATTGGAAAGAGAAGCTGACTGAGCGCTTCAATCGCAGGCATTGATCAAGGTTATAAGCCAGAAACAAGGCTCACATCTGCTTGTGGAAACTACTCGTAAAAATCATCGGGCTGCAGCTTTATCAAACGGGCTGTGACCTGTTCCCTAGCTTGCCGCGGAAGTGTCAGTACAAAGTGTGCGCCTTTACCTGGTCTGCCCCAGGCTTCCAGCTCCCCGTTATGCAAACGTGCGTCCTCGAGTGCGATGGAGAGCCCTAGGCCAGTTCCTCCACGCGTACGTGCGCGCGAAGGATCGGCGCGCCAGAATCGATCAAAGACTCGCATCAATGTTGATTCATCTAGTCCAATACCAAAGTCACGGACGCCTATCGCTACATCATGATCGCTTGCAACGATCGAAACCGCGACTGGTTTTTCCTCGGCGTGATCGATTGCGTTGAAAAATAAGTTGCGCAAAATACGCTCAACTCTTCGTATATCGGCCTTTATAGTGATGGTTTCTGCGATCGCATAGATTCGAAGCTCCGTGGAGCGCTCTTTGGCAACAAGAGCCAAATCATTGGCGCAGCGATTGGCTAGTTCGACAAGATCGAAGTCAACGGCTTCGAGTACGGCAACCTCGGCATCGAAGCGGCTAATTTCAAGTAAATCTTCGAGTAGTCGTTCAAATCGATCGAGCTGAGCGACCATAAGCTCAGAGCTTCGCGCGATATTGGGGTCAAAACCATCGCGTGCTGAGTTAATGATCTCAGATGCCATTCGCAACGTTGTGAGCGGAGTGCGCAGTTCATGCGAGACATCAGATACAAATCGCTGCTGAACGCGAGAGAGGTTTTCAAGTCGGGCAATCTGTTTTTCAAGAGATTCGGCCATTTCGTTAAATGCATTACCTAGGGTCGATATCTCATCCTCAGAACGCACATTCATGCGCTCAGAGAAATTACCAGCGGTGAACTGAGTTGCAATTAGCGCTGCTTGACGAACAGGACGGACAACTTGTCTGAGCACAAGCGCAGTAATTAGCCCAATAAGAATGATTAAAAAGAGACCTGTGAGTAATAGATAACTTTCGATAAGCTTAAGTGTCGTATTTTGATTGACGAGTGAGTAAAGAATATACATCTCGTACTCGCCTGCGTTAGGAATCGTTACTTTCTGTCCTACCGCCAACCCTGCAATGCGGGAGCCATTGACATAATTAATCGTGATGTAACTAAATGCAAAATCATCATTTTTACGGGTTTTCTCACTTAAATACTCTGGGATAGAATTAGGGTCCACTAAGTTAGATGTAATTTCATAATTATTTTTTCTAGAGTTTTCAGGACTTTTTAAGAATACAACTTCGCGTGCATTCTCATTTGTCGTCAACGATGTTGTGGAGGCAATTATGTCATCAATAACTTTTCTTACTGCGGTATTTTTTTCACCTTGTGCTAAAAGAAATCGGTACTGAGCGCTAAAAATTGTAGAGTTCGCCTCAACGATGGATGACTGAAGATTTACCTTTTTAATGCCTGCAGATAACTGTGAATTAAGCGCTGATCCGGCGACATAAATGACGCCCAGGCACAATACAAGAGTTGAAATAATTACTTTAGGCGCTAGTGATTTACGAAATACAGAGAAGAGGCGGTTCATGAACTACGAACCTCCCATCACTCCAGCTTTATATCCAACACCGCGCACAGTTACGACAATCTCTGGTCGCTCTGCATCGTGCTCGATCTTGGCACGCAACCTCTGAACATGGACATTGACTAAGCGTGTATCGGTTGAGTGGCGATATCCCCATACTTCGCTGAGCAGTGCATCGCGTGAGAATACCCGCCCAGGCTCTTTTGCAAGGGCTACCAATAAATCAAACTCCAGACGCGTAAGGGCAATCTGTCTTTCCGCACGTTGAACTTGATGGGCCGTGACATCAATTGCTAAATCCCC
Organism: Actinomycetota bacterium; assembly: GCA_009699645.1. Next base: position 4,559 of record WLNU01000017.1, read on the forward strand.
AATAGTGAGCAGTCCTGAGATCTCAGTGTTTGTACGTCGTAGGCGGGTGCGAATTCGTGCAACGAGTTCAGATGGATGTTTAAAGGGTTTAACCATGTAATCATCGGCTCCGGCTTCAAGGCCTCGCACTACATCGTGCGAGTCGCCTTTAGCGCTGAGCATAATTATTGGCACCATGGATTCGGCTCGGATTAATCGACAGACTTCGATTCCATCGAGTCCTGGCAACATGACATCGAGTAGAACTAAGTCCGGCGGATTATTACGAAAAACATCGAGTGCTTCATCTCCGCGACTTACAAGGTCGACGTCGATTCCTGCTCCAGTTAAAACAATGCCGAGCATTTCTGAAAGGTCTTGATCGTCATCGACAACCATAACCAAGGTCATTAGCTACCGTGCTCCCAAGAGTTCAAGTACATATCCTGTGCAGGTGTAAGAACATCGATATGTCCGCCCATGCTAATCAGCTTCAGGCTTGCAACTTCCTTATCGATATATGTTGGAACATCATGAACACCAGGCTTTAAGTTCTTGGCCTCTTTAACCAAGTACTCAGCTGTGAGTGCTTGATCTGAGAACGACATATCCATAACTGATGCTGGGTGGCCTTCGGCAGCGCCTAAGTTAACTAAGCGACCCTCTGCAAGAAGTAGTAAGCGTCGGCCATCGGCCAAGACGTACTCATCTGTTTGGTGGCGCATCTTTGCGTTCTTAGCCTTTGAGTTTTGCTCAAGCCAGGCAACATCGATTTCAATATCAAAGTGACCGGAGTTAGCCATGATTGCGCCATCCTTCATCACTTGGAAATGCTCTTCACGAAGCACGTCACGGTTACCGGTTACGGTAATAAAGACATCGCCTACCTTTGCTGCATCGATCATTGGCATAACACGGAAGCCTTGCATCATGGCATCGAGTGCCTTAGTTGGGTCGATCTCAGTGATGATGACATCGGCGCCCATTCCCTTAGCGCGCTCTGCAACTCCCTTGCCGCAATATCCAAAGCCCGCGACAACCAGAATTCGCCCTGCAAGTAAAAAGTTAGTTGAACGAAAAACGGCGTCGAGTGTTGATTGACCAGTGCCGTAGCGATTATCAAACATGTGCTTTGTATCTGTGTCGTTAACAGCAATCATCGGGAACTGTAGTGCGCCATCCTTCGCCATCTGATTAAGGCGGATAACACCCGTGGTCGTTTCCTCACATCCACCTGCGATATTTGGAATTAGCTCTTTGCGTGTTGTATGAAGCGTGTTAACGAGGTCGCAACCATCGTCGAATACTTGGTGAGGTGCGATATCAAGGGCTGCATTGATGTGTGTGTAGTAGCCATCGCGATCAACGGCATTACGTGCAAATACAGAGATTCCATATTCGTGGACAAGAGCTGCAGCGGTGTCATCCTGAGTTGAGAGTGGATTTGAGGCACACAGTGCGATCTCAGCGCCTCCTGCCTTTAAAACACGCATAAGGTTTGCTGTCTCGGTTGTGACGTGCATACATGCAGCGATTCGAACGCCAGCAAATGGTTGTGACTTTTCAAAACGCTCACGAATCTGAGCAAGAACTGGCATGTTGCGCTCTGCCCACTCGATGCGCTTTCGACCTTGGGATGCAAGGGATGCATCGGCGATGTCATGGCGTGGAAGAGTTGAAGTAACTGGTGAGTTCACGAAAAGCTCCCTTATGGATGAATGTGTAGGTGCTTAGGTTACAGGCGTTTAGGCCAAAGCGAGTAATGAGAGAAGCTCATCACGTAGCTTTTTCATGGCCGCGGCCGTCTTGGCCTCAACGTTAAGGCGCAATAGGGGCTCGGTATTTGATGGCCGCAGATTAAACCACCATGTGTCGCCAATAACACTAAGTCCATCGAGGTGATCGACCTCAACTGCCTTGCGCATCGCGAAGGCTTTCTCAACACCGGCCATCGCCGCCTGTGCATCATTGACCTTTGAGTTTATTTCGCCACTGCATACATAGCGCTGATACGGCGCCAAGATCTGCGAGATCGATTTCTTTCTCTCTCCAAGGGCTGCGATTGCATGAAGGGCGGCCAGTGCTCCAGAGTCGGCGCGCCAAAAATCTTTAAAGTAAAAGTGGCCTGAGTGCTCACCACCAAAGATGGCCTCACTCTCGGCCATCATCGCTTTAATGTAGGAGTGCCCAACGCGACTGCGCAATCCAGTTCCACCATTTTCCTGAATTACTTCAAGGACTGCACGCGATGAGATTAAGTTATAGATAATTGTTGATCCGGGATGCTTGACTAACTCGCGGTGGGCTATCAAAGATGTGAGATCAGATGGATTAATGGCCTGGCCATTTTCATCAACTAGGAAACACCTATCTGCATCACCATCAAATGCCAGTCCTAAATCTGCTTTGTGTTTCTTTACCGCGCGTTGTAAATCGCGCAGATTATCTGGATCTATGGGATTAGCCTCGTGATTAGGAAAACTGCCATCGAGCTCGTAATACATAGGAATTACAGTGCAGTTGAGTCGAGCGAAAATTGCAGGAGCGGTATGCCCAGCCATTCCATTTCCCGCATCGATTACAAGGGTCAGTGGGCGGATTGAATCGAGATTAACTAGGCTCAATAAGTGATCTACGTACTCTTCGAGCATCTCCTTCTTTGTTTCAACACCCACTGAGCGAATTTCAAGTGGCGAGCCATGGCGAACAAATCTTTCAATTACTTGAAGCCCAGACTCTTTGCCTATAGGGCGAGCCCCACTCAGACATAGTTTTATCCCGTTATAAGCGGCAGGGTTATGGCTTGCAGTAAACATCGCACCTGGTAGTCCGAGTTTTCCAGAGGCGAAATACAACATATCCGTTGAGGATAATCCGATACGAATTACATCAAGGCCTGTAGCTGTAACACCGGCAGAGAAGGCATCTGCTAATGCCGGCGATGATGGACGCATATCTTGAGCTACTACAACGGTTGCAGGTTGGCGCTCTTGTTGTAAGAAGCGCGCAAAAGCTAAGCCCGTTGCAAATGTAAAATCAGGTGTTATCTCAGAGTCAACGAGTCCACGAATATCGTAGGCCTTAAAAATATTCGGAGTCTGGTTCATTTAAAGCTCCTACGATGGAACTGCTCGAAGATGACCTCTACGACCGATCTGAGTATGAGAACTATCGTTATTCGTACTTTCTTGAGCATCAGTAGTGCTAGGTGGCATCGCAACTTCTCGCACCGCATCAGCTATTGCCATGAGGTCATCATCGGATGGTCCTTGTTCTGCGCCAGATAACTCCTGTTTAATAACACTCCACCCATGTGGCACTTTTAATCGTTCGCCATGCATGACACATAAGTCATAGGCATGTGGTTCGCTAAAAGTTGCAAGTGGCCCAACAACGGCCATTGACTCGGCATAGACATAGGTAAGGGTCATCGTCGCAATAGAGCGACAGCCCACGCGCGAGCAGCCGCGCCCTAACTTTGCCTGTGAACTCATACCTGCAAGATTAGTGGGCAGTTAGCCATTTCTTGGGATTGTCATGGATTTAAAACTCTAATGTTTGAATGTGGAATTTCAACCCGCGTCAAAAGGCTTCCTGGAGTAATAGGTAGATACCCATAACCGTTCTCGGATGCAATCATTGCGCCGGCAAATGTCTCGCTACTGGTTTTAATAATCGATATAGAGCGTGCGGCATTTGGTACGCGCCACGTCAGAAAATCGCTGCCCTTAATCGTGGCTCGTGACTTCTTGCCGTTGATGTTGGTCACTTCGACTTCAACTGCAATTGAATCTGCAGAAAATGCGATGAGCGGTGCAAGGCCAGTAATGGCCATAGTCATTGGGACAAGAGCCGGTGTTGGAGTACTCCACACAAAGTCCTTGCGCCCCTTAACCACTACCTGTGATGAGATCGCAGCCACAATCGGTCCATCGGATTTAATCCGTACGGCAAATGCACTAGATGAAATCTTGGGCGAAAGCGATAGCTCAGTCACAACGCCGGCTGGCGTACTCTTTGAGTTAAAGCCGACAGGTACAAAAACTCCATCGGCTGATATGAGTTCGAGGGTGAAGTTTGCATCGACATCTGATGGTGTCAAGATTCGAAGCGTGTGTGTTCCGGACTCCTTTTGACCTTTTTTAGGAAGTTGATGTGGAATAGCTGGAATCACCAGAGTTGTGCCGGCCGATGCCATTGGATTAACAAAGTCGCCGCCCAATGCTTTGAGTCCGGCACCAAGTTCATCGATCATAAAAGCATTAATGCGACCTGAGCGCGGAAGCACGTGAACTGTTAAAGCTTTATCTCCCGTAGCTAAGGAATCTAACCTCAGGGTTTCATAGCTCTTGGCTTTTAAGTTACGGGAAATTAGCGGCTGTTTTCCATTTTCAGAGTAAGCCTGCACATCGACAATAGCATCGCTTAATCCACTATTGATGATAATTAACTGTCCTCGAGTTGTTACATCTGAACTTCCACCAACAAACCATTGAGATGCCATAGGGCCCGAACAGATAGCACCTCCGGCCCAACTGCCTGCTCGACTCTGCCACACAACAGGTGTTACGCCCGTGGCCGATATTACAAGTGGGTTTTTAACTACTGGATAACGAAGGACGTTAAATGGAATAGTTTTTGTACTTCGATTTTCAAGGCGTTGAAACTCGCTCTTGCGCGATGAGACTGAGATCTGAGAGGACAGACCGCTCAACGTTGGTGGACAGACAACTGCTGGATAAGACTCTGAATAAACCGAATTATCAGTCGTCACAGTTAAGAGAGTTGCCAGCATAAATGAGAGTGCAAGGGCGATAAGGCTCGATAGTGCGCGCTTCATGCAAGCTCCTTTTCGGAGATTTCGCGTTTGCGACGCCCAGCAGGTGCAGCAAGAACGAGTACAAAGATCCACGCAATGATTTCAAAAGAGAGCCAGGCTCGGCGAATAGTTCCATCATGAATCAGTGAGATCTCTCCAGATTCAGTTGCAGTAAAAAGTGGCAGCCCTTCCTCACTCTTGAGGCGATCGAGTAGATAACCATTTTGAAATACCTGCCACGAGCGATCAAAGCTCTCGGTGAGTAAAATCCTGCCAGGATGGTCAACTGTTGTACGTGCACCAACTTCTCCAGTCTCAAGAAGTTCTCGTACGCCATCGTCACCGATAAGTATTAATCGTCCAGTAACTCCTGCAACACGCCACACTACGCCGGCCGATGTCGCCGATGTGCGAGTAAATCCTCCAAGGCCATCGATAGTCCGGATTATATTTCGATCAAAGGGTGATTTAACAAATACATATTTGATACCAAAATCTGCAAATACCTTACTGCTCGATATTCCAGAGCCGTCGATGAGTGCTTGAGCTGCAACTGCTATCTGAGCAGTTTGTGGTGGCGCAACGTCAGGCTCACCTAATGAAATATCTTTTCCGCGCGAAATATAATATTGAATACTCTTAGCACCAATGCTGCCGACTTCGCGCAGTACCAATGTCTTTGTATCTTTCTCAATACTCAAAAATGCAGGCATCACTGTTGACCTACTGCTTTGTACCGGAGATGTTGCACCAGCGCTCAGCGACCACCCCAATGTCAGTATCGAATACAGCGCAGTAATGAAAAGTAGGAGCGCTGCCAAAATATGCCGAAAGTGAACATTGCTTGAAACTAATACAGACCTTAAACGATCTAGAATCACTACTCCTGCCGCACTTGAGGCGATTGTCGCTCCTACTAAAAACGTACCCGCCCACACGCGTACACGAGCTGAGTCCCCATGTGTTGAAATTGAGATGGAAGAGAAGAGAACTGCTGCAGATAAGAAGCCCGTGCCATATAGCGCAATAACTTTGGCGCTGCTGGAGGAAAATAGTGCGATTATTAAAATGAGGAGCATCGGACTAATTAACCACCATGGAAGTGAGCCAACCCCACCGGGGTTTCCGAGAATCACCAGATGCGCCCCACCACCCGGCAGAGAAAGACCAGGCTCACTCAAGAATCGGGCAGGTTTTAAGAGAGCTTCAAATGAGTAAGGGGCGGTAAGGATGAAGGGTGCTAGGAGAAGCACTCCGCGCTTATAGAGGCGCTCTAAGAACAATGGCTTATCCCTGCCGCGTGAGAACTCTTGGTAATCGCCAAAGAGTGCAAAGCCAACTACTCCACAGAGGATGAGAAAGGCAACGAGGGTGAATGCATAGAGCAGTGCAAAGATTAAAGTGAGCGTAAAAATCTGGCGCCAGGTATGTCGGTCGATTTTCTTCCAGTGTGTGAGAAGAATCGGAATCTGGGGTGCAATTATAAGAGTAACAACGGTTGCTAAGCGGCCAGAGTTTATGGCCGCGATTGCAACCGGTGAAATCGCATAGATAAAGCTGGCAGGCACGCTAATCCAGGCGTTTTGTGTGAGCTTTCTAAAGAGGGTCAATATTGACCACATCATCATCAGTGGGGCCATCAAGAAGAAGAGAGTGAGGAGCAGCGGAGCCTTACCAAAGAGAATGCTGGCTCCTATGGCAAGGAGGGCGATCCAAGGAGGCGAGGCGTGTGAACTACCCATTCCAACTTGGTGCCATGACTCAAAATAACTACGCCATAAGTCGCGAGCACCACTAGGAGATGCTGGTAATGCCCCACCAATTAATGATCCCAGACGCATTCGCGATGCAATGAGTGTAATCACTGCTAAAAATATAAATCCCATAACCTCTGGCTTGCGAAATACATTAAACCACCGCACACCCTTTGTGGGTACTAATAAATCCTCATCTTCAACTGATTCAAGAAGCGATTGTGATTGCCCACCGCTATCTGGAAGCAATCGCGATCGTAGCGATTCAGTGAGGCGTGAGGTTGAAAGCCGCAGCTGCGACCATCGCGGAGGAATATATGCCGCGACAATCCGAGAGGAAACAAAGCGATGCGCCTTTCGATCTTTGCGTGCCTTGAAAATCGGGCCTGGTTTAATGAGCAGAGTGAGAACTGCTAAAAACTCATCACTTGCATACCCAGGAAGTTTTGCTAATAAGTAGCCGATTGCGCGCGCTATCGCCGAGCTAAGAAGTTGAATCGAAAGCCATGGAATCACCCACCACGATGAGTTTGCCAGAAGAACGTATGCGGCATTGCGCCGATCAAGTAAGAGTGGGCGTTGTAAAAAAGCACCCTCGACATCAACTGTGCGCCGTTCCGTTGCCGATGCTTGAGCGTGAAAAACAATGGCAGAGGTTGTTGCAATTACCGAGTGGCCTGCAACGCGTGCCCGCCAACCAAAATCCACATCATCGCGAAAGAGCGCTAGATTTTTATCAAAGCCCCCGAGCTCCTCAAAAATATCGCGTCTAATCAATGCACCGGCCGTGCTCACTGAGAGCACATCGTGGACTCCATCGTGTTGGCCTTGATCGTATTCGAAGGGCTCTAGTCCAGTCCATCGTGCACCGTTACCAGCGATACTTATTCCCACTTCAAGTAAGTGTGTGCGATCGTGCCAACCTAGAAGTTTTGGACCAACCATTGCAACTTGCGGGCGATCATCGATTGCAGCTAATAAATATTCAAGTGCAGTGGGTGCTGGTGCACAGTCGTCATGAATCAACCAGATCCACTCAATGGTATTGACTCTAGTATCTGCTAAGGATTCAACGCCCATTGCAACTGCTTCCCCGAAACCACAACTGCGTGCTGCATTGATAATTGGAATTCGCGCAGATTTTAATAACTGCAGTGATGAATCTTGTGAGTCAGTATCTACTGCAACAACATAATCAATCGGACGCGACTGCGATGTAAGAGCGGCAACAGTTTCAGGTAGCCAGGTTTGTCCATCATGTGTAACGATGATCGCGCTGACGCGATGCCTATCTACTGCCACTTGTGCAGCCATAGTTCTAACCTTAGAAAGGCTGCGAGCTTACGCAGTGCGACGCTTTAGGCGACGGCGTTCGCGCTCGGATAGTCCGCCCCAGATTCCAAAACGCTCGTCATGTGCAAGTGCATACTCCAAGCATTCAGAGCGAACATCGCAAGAGAGACATACGCGCTTTGCTTCGCGAGTTGAGCCACCCTTTTCAGGGAAAAAAGCCTCTGGATCGGTTTGAGCACAGAGTGCACGCTCTTGCCAGGAGAGTTCAAGATTCTCTCCGCTAGCAAGGGTTATTTTTGGGCCTGATGTGGGGATCGAGGAGTTTGTGGCTTCAGGTCGGATCGGCATACCGATTCTCCTTCATAACTCTGGGTCTGATCCCTCTTGGAAAAGACTTACTTAAGAGTGAATTACACGCGTGTAACTCGAAGATGTCAAGTGGAATGAGCGATCTTTAGGGCTCAATTACCAGAAATTTACGCTGGAATAGAGAGAATCTCATCCTTTGTGACAAATGAGGTCGATATATGGGCATTTTCACTTACATGAGCGGCCGATGCTACAAATGAATCGATAATAACTGCGCCTTTACCGACAACGGCCCCACTATCAATTATTGAGCCAGAGATATGGGCGCCGGCGCCGATGCTTGCACCAGCTCCTATGCACGATCCCTTATCGATAATGGCACTGGCATCGACACTAGCCGAGCGCATTATTAAAGAGTGCTCATTATGGAGTGCAACATCTGCCATGTGTAGCGCCGATGCATCGGCAAGACCGGTTACTAAATCACGAGAGCCTTGTAATAAGGCCCTCGGTGTTCCAATATCTAGCCAATACGATCTATCGATGAAGCCCCATACTTTTCCATGATTATTAATGAGACCAGGGAAAGTTTCACGCTCTACGCTCAGTACTCTATCGCGCGGAATTGATTTAACAACGCTTGGATTAAATACATAGCAGCCAGCATTAATCGTATTAGCAATTGGCTTTTCCATTTTTTCTAGAAATGCAGTAACTCGACCATCGGAGTCAGTTGGAACGCAGCCATATGCTCGAGCATCCTCGACAACAGTTAGGTGTAGCGTGACGTCGGCGCTATTGGCTTCGTGTTGGCGAATTTGTTCGGCCAGATTATGTGAGCTTAAAACATCACCGTTAAAAACTACAATAGATTCATCTGTATTAAGTAACTGCGCAGCATGTGCAATTGCACCACCGGTGCCGAGAGGCTCTTTTTCAACGGCATATAACAACTTCATCCCCCACCGAGAGCCATCACCAAAATATGGGGTAAATAGCTCGGATAAGTACGAAGTTGCAAGTACAACGGTTGTAATCCCAGCCTTGCGGGCCATTGCTAATTGATGCTCTGTCACCGGTAAGCCAGCCACGGTAAGCATTGGCTTAGGTGTGTGTTTTGTTAGCGGCATCAAACGTGTGCCAAATCCACCGACTAAGAGAACTCCTACGGCCATTGTTTTAGGCCTTCAAACGCGAAACTGCATCGCTAATCTGAGCATCGGTAGATGTCATTGCGATGCGGATAAATCGAGCACCAGCTGCTCCATAAAAACCACCTGGCGTGGCGAGGATTCCGCGTTGGGCTAGCCACTCAATACTTGTCCATGCATCCTCATCGCGCGTGCACCAAATGTATAAACCAGAATCGCTGAACTCAATGCGAAAGCCAACGGCCTCTAGTGCAGGACGGAGCGCATCGCGTCTGGCGTTGTAGCGTGCACGTTGTTGTGCAACATGAACGTCATCTCCAAGTGCAACGGTCATCGCTTTTTGCACAGGCAGTGGCACCATCATTCCGCCATGCTTGCGCAGCTCGCGGATTCGAGCGATAAGGACTGAGTCACCAATCATAAAAGCTGCACGGTACCCAGCCATCGATGAGCGCTTTGATAAAGAGTGCACCGCCAAAATATTTCTGTTATCTCCACCTGTTTGGGATAGAACTGAAAATGAAGTTGCAGTGTGATCAAACTCGACATAACACTCATCTGAAACCAAAATCGCATTATTGCGCCGAGCCCATGTAATCGCCGCCTGAACTTCATGAACGCTCTGTACGCGACCCGTAGGATTAGATGGCGAGTTAATCCAAGCTAAATCAGCGGCCGGCCATTGCCCCGCATCGATATCAACTGGAATCGATTGGGCCTTAGCTATTAATGCACCCACGTGATACGTCGGATATGCAATCTCTGGAATTAATACCGTTTCCGACTCAAGAATTGTCGGTAGCCATGCCACTAACTCTTTCGAGCCAATTACTGGCAGTACGTCGAATTCACCGCTTGCACCTAATCTATCTATCGCCCATTTTCTAATCACCGCACGCAGCTCTGGGGTTCCAGCCGTAACTGGATAGCCGGGAGAGTTGGATGCATCGCGAAAAGCCTTTTGGATGAACTCAGGTGTTGGATCAACTGGCGTGCCTACAGATAAATCGATGATTCCATCTTTATATGAGCGTGCAATCTCACCAAAGGGCGCTAAGACATCCCATGGAAAATCTGGGAGTTGTTCGCGCAAAAAACTTACTCGCTCTTTGGAGGAAGGGAGGCTATCTGTGCGTGATCTGTATTAGTTGGACCCATCTTGGCCGCCCCACCAGGAGATCCAATCTCAACGAAGAACTCGGTATTAATCTTTAATGAATCTTTCCACTGTGGTGGGACATCATCTTCGTAGTAGATAGCTTCAACGGGACAGACAGGCTCGCAGGCACCGCAGTCGACACACTCGTCGGGCTGGATGTAGAGCATGCG
>WLNU01000018.1 GCA_009699645.1 Actinomycetota bacterium
ATACCTGCAGCCTGTCCCGTACCCATAACGGTGCGAACATTGTGTTGAGCAAATACGCGCTCTACTGCAATAACATCTGGGTTCCAGATTGAAACCCATTCATTAATCGCTCTATCTAATTCAAGTAAGCGCGATTCAAGGGCGAGATCACTGGGGGTGAGAATGACTCCGACACCCACCATCGAGAGTGGTTTGCCCACGGAGCCTTCAACGATGCCGATGCCACAGCGCGTTAAGCCTGGATCAATTCCCAAAACTCGCATCGCACCACCCTAACTCCACCGCCTGACAAGGAATCTAGCCTAAGGTTTTTACCGAGAATTTAATCCAGGCTCGCCATAACTTCATCTGATACATCAAAGTTACTAAAGACGTTCTGCACATCATCGAGCTCTTCTATTGCATCGATGAGTTCGAAAACCTTCTTGGCCCCATCGGTATCTAGTTGTATGTGCATTGAAGGAAGGAAGGAAGAGTCGGCAGATTCGTAATCGATTCCAGCGCCTTGAAGTGCTGTACGCACCGGAACTAAATCACTGGATTCGCTCACAACTTCAAAGGCCTCACCTAAGTCATTTACCTCTTCGGCGCCAGCATCGAGCACCGCTTCTAGAATCGAATCTTCTGTAACTCCATCTATTTTTTTTACGATGACAACGCCTTTTCGGTTAAAGAGATAGGCAACTGAGCCTGGATCGGCCATAGTTCCACCGTTACGAGTGACTGCAACACGAACTTCCGAGGAAGATCTATTGCGATTATCGGTCAGACACTCGATCATGATTGCAACACCGTTGGGACCATAACCCTCATACATAATTGTTTGATAGTCGGCTGCGCCAAGCTCGAGTCCTGCACCACGCTTGACCGCACGCTCGATATTGTCGGCCGGCATCGAAGATTTTTTTGCCTTCGTTATTGCATCAAATAAAGTTGGGTTGCCTTCGAGATCGGCGCCACCGTTGCGCGCGGCGACTTCGATTGCACGAATCTGTTTTGCGAATACCTTTGCACGGCGGCTATCAATGATCGCCTTCTTGTGCTTAGTCGTCGCCCATTTGGAATGGCCAGACATTACTTAACCCCTTTGCCCCTTTGTATTAATTCGAACTACTGTACCTGTTGAAGTGCGCCTCGTGCTACTTCCTCAATAAAGTAGCGGTGAATGCGATGATCCCCCGTGAGCTCTGGATGAAAAGATGTTGCCAAAATACTCTTAGAACGCACCGCCACTGGATGTGAATCTACCTCTGCCAAAATTTCAATTCCACTACCAACCTTTTCCACCCATGGAGCACGAATAAATACTGCACGCACTGGCGTTGCTGTTCCATCGTTAAAGGCAATATCGGATTCAAATGAATCAACCTGACGACCAAATGCATTACGGCGAACCGTAATATCGAGGCCACCAAAGCTTTCTTGATCGGCTTTGGCATCAAGAATGTGATCGGCTAACAAAATCATTCCGGCGCATGAGCCATAGACGGGCATTCCATGCAAGATTCGATCACGGATTGGTTGGAATAGAGCAAAGCTCTTGGCTAATTGGGAGATAGTCGTTGATTCACCCCCTGGAATCACAAGTGCCTCAACGGCATCTAACTCGGCCCGGCGGCGAATGGTTGTCGGATAAACACCGCAAGCAATGAGCGCGCTAACGTGCTCGCGAACATCGCCCTGTAGTGCAAGTACTCCGACCTTCATAGCGCCTACTTACTACCAGCCACGCTCTGCAAGACGATGTGGTGCTGGAAGATCAGCGACGTTAATACCTACCATTGCCTCGCCGAGGCCGCGAGATGCATCGGCGATAACCTTTGGGTCATCCCAGAAAGTCGTTGCACGTACACATGCGGCGGCGCGTTGGGCAGGGTTACCTGATTTGAAGATTCCAGAGCCGATGAATACTCCATCTGCGCCCATACTCATCATTAGCGCAGCATCTGCAGGAGTGGCGATTCCACCGGCGGTAAAGAGAACAACTGGGAGTTTGCCTTTTTGGGCGACCTCTTTAACTAACTCATATGGTGCTTGCAACTCTTTTGCGGCAACATATAACTCATCTTCGCGAAGTGATGACAGGCGACGAATCTCTCCATTAATTTCACGCATGTGCTGCATTGCATTTGAAACATCGCCAGTACCGGCCTCACCCTTTGAGCGAATCATTGCAGCGCCTTCGTTTATGCGCCTCAGTGCTTCGCCGAGATTTGTTGCACCACATACAAATGGAACAGTGAAGTTCCATTTATCGATATGGTTTTTGTAATCAGCAGGTGTAAGAACTTCAGATTCATCTATGTAGTCAACTCCGAGTGACTGCAAAACCTGAGCCTCAACAAAGTGTCCGATACGCGCTTTAGCCATGACAGGAATGGACACTGCCGCCTTAATCTTTTCAATCATGTCAGGATCTGACATGCGAGCAACGCCGCCTTGGGCGCGAATGTCTGCAGGTACGCGCTCTAGCGCCATCACAGCAACTGCGCCAGCATCCTCGGCGATCTTTGCCTGTTCAGCGTTAACGACATCCATGATGACTCCACCTTTGAGCATCTCAGCCATGCCACGCTTTACTCGACCAGTTCCTGTTTCTTGCGCCATTACCGTTCTCCCATGTACTTCGTCGTTAGTTAGAGGGATATCCTACTTTGTTGTTGAGGCCTTCGCGCTCGCAGTTATCAGCGTGAAATCAGGTTCTGTATCAATGAGTGCAACCCAGACTTGGCCAGGGGCGAATGTGATCTCACTGCCATCTAAGGCCGTCCAGCTTGTTCCCACATCGGCCGTTGGACGGCTCCACGTCGCTGTATAGCTCTTGCCATCACGCAAGATGTAGCCAGTGCCTGTGCCAACGGTATTTGAAAATGGAGTGTTTCCTCCAAACTTATCGCTATAACTCGAGGGTGTGATCGATACCATCTGAATCACTAATGTTGTGGGTCCAAGTGTTTTACCGGTTTCAGATAGATCTGGTTCATTGTTGTGCGTTAAGTGCCAGCGGCTCTCACTGCCAGACCAAATTGCGCTATAGGTTGCAGCGGGCCAGTGGAGGACAACGCGTTCAATAGGAACTCCTACGGATTTAATATCGCCAAAGCTCCAGCCGACAGTTCGTGCCGAATCGATTACATAAGCCTTATCAATGATCTTTTGCATCAGAAGATCTGCTCGAAGCACCATGGCAAATGGCTGCTTTCGCGCTGGATCGGTGGTGTAAATAGTTGGTGACTGTGCCTGTGCACCTAAGTTTTGTAGATTAGCTGCAGCGATTAATGGTAAGAGTTTCTTCTGCGCACCGCTATATGCAAATGCAACTCGTCCGTATTGACTCATTATTTCAATATCGGAGATTCGAGCGCTTCGCACAGGTCCAATACGCATGGGAATCACGGAGGAGAAAACCGCGGCGATACGCGTTAGCCCGCCCTCTACCTGTTCGATATAAACAACATCGGCATCTTCTAGACCTATCTGGGGATGTGCACTATTTGTATCGTCGATCTTTACAACGAGCACGGGTCCGTTAACACCTTCCCGACCACTCAATACGTTTTTTTCGACAGCCTTTGGAATCAACGTTGTGAATGTCTGGGCCAACGTTGCACAGCCACTCAGAAGTAAGACCATGAGTGTTATAAGAATGAGGTTTCTAGAGCGCATCGGACTCAAACTCGTATGTGACTGGCAGTGGAGCCGTACCAGCAAGTCGAAAAAATCGGATTGCAGATTTCTTTCGAACCATCTGCGTTGAGGAAACTGCATCGGTATGAATTGCAATTGCGACTTGAATTTTTGCACTCAACAATCGCAACTCTTCAAAAAGTGATTGCTCTGCACCTCCTGCATGCATGTGGCCATCCACAGTCAATAAACCCAAGGCTCCAGAGAGTGCCATCTCAGCCGATGAGCGCTCTTGAACACTGGCCTCGCGCGCTTGGTAGGCCGCAGATGTTAGGAGTAGCGATGATGCTGGATCACATGATTCACTTCGCGCAATTTCAAGTGCAATCGCCGCTCTCCTTTGCAGCAAACCATCTAGATTTGCCCAACTTGTTTCAACACGGTGATGGAGCCGATCTAGACGCGTAGCTAAGAAAGATAAGTACCAAAGAATGCTCAGTAAAAGAAAGAGAACAAAAATGGTTGTTTTCATTTTTTATCACCATCCTTAGAAAGAAAGCGATTCCACCCACGATTCTCTGATGAAAGTGTGATCTCTTGGCCACCGACCAGGGCCATCTCATAAATTGAGAAGATCTGCTCTGCTACAACATCCCAGTCGAAGATCTGTGCATGCTCTTTACCTTTACGGGCAAGTGCGCTGCGCTTGTCGCTATCGCGCAATAGCTCTATTACTACCTTGGCTAATTCAGCTGAATTCTCCGATTCAAAAAGAGCACCAAACTCGCCACCTCCGAGCAGAGAATCAAAGGCTGGAATATCACTTGCTACAACGCACGCGCCGCCTGCAAGGGCCTCGGCCAAGATAATTCCGAAGGACTCTCCCCCAGTATTAGGTGCAACGTAGAGTGCTACCGAAGACATGAAATCGGCCTTTTCCTCTTCACTAATGCGCCCTAAAAATTCAAATCTATGGCGTAATTGGGGATCAATCGACTCTTCTACCTCTTTAGAATCCCCGGGACCGGCAACAAGAACTCGAACATCAGGTGCAAAGCGCGCGATTATCGGAAGTGCATCGAGTAAAACCTGGAGACCTTTACGCGGCTCTTCGAAGCGTCCAATAAAGCCAATCGTGTTACCCGACCATCTCTCTTGAGGTTTTCCATTAGCGTAACGCTTTGCGTAGATGCCATTAGGAATAACAACTGCGTCGGTCTCTAAGTGGTTGGTAAGAGTTAATCTGGCCGCCTCTGAGACAGCTATGCGGGCTGAGAGTTTTTCAATAGCAGGTTCCAGAATTGGGCCGATCGCATAAATCACCTTCTGATGCTTAGCTGCGGCATGGAAGGTGCCGACCATTGGGCCTTCGGCGGCCCAACAGGCAAGAAGTGATATTGATGGAATCGCAGGCTCATGTAGATGCAAAATATCGAAATCCCCCGCGCCAATCCATTGGCGCACATGTGCAAATGCCTTGGGGCCAAATAAAATACGGGCCACGGCCCCGTTGTATGGAATTGAAATAGGTTTCCCGGCATTAACTACATAATCAGGTAATTTCGTCTCATCTAGGGCCGGTGCCAATACTGAGACGTTGTGTCCTGCGTTAATAAGAAACTCTGCTAAATCGCGGACATGGTTTTGGACACCGCCTGGTGTATCCCACCCATATGGACAGACGATTCCAATTGAGAGCTTCTTAGTAAGCATTAGCTACGCTCCTTGAAATCCCCATCGATCCAGATTCGCTGCATCATGTGCCAGTCCTCTGGGTGTGCTGCAATTCCCTTTGCAAAAAGATCGGCGCTACTTTGAATAATCGCCGAGATCTTCTCTGCCTCACTTCCATGCGATGGAATGGGAACTGCGTCAAAATCTATATGTATTCCACTATTAGTGTATGAAACCATTGCAGAGATTAAAGCTGCATCTGACCTGAGTGCAAGCACGGCTGGGCCTGCCGGCATGCGAGCAGGAGCGCCAAAGAAAGTTACATCGATACCTGAACGAGATAAATCTCTATCGGCTGCTAGCGCAACAATGCAGCCCGCTCGAAGACGCAGAGCCAACGTAGGAATAACTCGGCCATCAAGTGGCAATGCCTCCATACCAAAAGCGGCTCGATACTCCATGAATTTTTTAAACAATGCTTCAGGTTTCAAGCGCTCTGCTACGGTCACAATCTTTGCGCCTTTGCTGCAGAAATATGCCGCAGCATGATCGTAATTACCAGCATGGGGAACAGTGATGATTCCACCATTTCCAGAGTTCAGAGCGTCAAAGAATAAGTGCTCATTTGTGACAGTGACAGTATTTTGGATTCTTTCAATAGACCAATCTGGCAATCTAAAGGTGTCACACCAATATCGAACTGCAGAGCGCATACCTTTATACACGAGAAGATCTAAATCCAGAGCCGTCAATTCTGGTTGCGTTCGACCAAGATTAGATCGCAGTCGTTGAACGCTTGGACCATTTCGCTTTGTTAGTAGATCAGAGAGTTTGTAGGCCAGCGAATAAACAAATCGCTCAGGCAGCCATCGCAGTACGCGCCAAGCGGCAAAATATCCCGATGCTGTGATTGTCGCAAGCATTTACTTCAGGGCTCTTTTAACGATCATCATTCGTTGAAAGACTGTCACTAAACCTAAGATTGCTAGAAGCCACATTCCTGCCGCTAAAACATAGGGAACACCCAATCCATCAAGGGCTATTGCAGACATTGAGATCATAAGACGCTCGGTGCGCTCGGCGATTCCACCGCTGCATTCGATTGCAAAGCTTTCAGCCTTTGCACGAATATATGGAACAAGTAAGCCCGTCACAAGAGTGACTAATACGACGGTACTTAAGCGATCATCGGCATCGATCAGGTAGATCGTGATACCTATTAATATCGCTGAATCTGTAATCCGATCGATTGTGGAATCGAGAAACCCACCCCAGCGGCTGGCACCGGTTTTTGATATACGTGCCATTGTTCCATCAAATAAATCACTGAGCGCAAAAACAAAAACTACAGCGCTACCAAGAAAGAAATCCCCGCGAGGATAGAAATAGAGTGAGGATACGGTTACGCCGATGGCACCGACCCAGCTCACCGCATTTGGAGTAATGCCGATGCGCAGTGCAAATTTGGCTACGGGGGTTATAAAGCTCGTAACCGCAGGTTTGAAAATGCTACTAATCATCACCTCCCATCGTAGGCTGAGCAGGTGAATTCCACCTCATCCCCCCACACCATCGCTATCTATGGCCATGAAAGTGCCGACCCTGAAGCCGTTGCGCACACCTTCGGTGGCCGGGTTATGGACTCAATAGATCCGCAGATCTCTTGCGCCATCTTTGTTATTAATCCAGCGGCCGGAATCGATCAAGCCACAATTGACTTATGGCGATCAATTGATGAATACCAAACTCCACGCATAGTTGTTGTAAGTCAGTTAGAAAATCAAGTGGCGGATTTCGATGACGCCGTGATGCTGGCTAACCGCGTCTTCGATCACGTTGCAACACCGTATTTAGTATTACATGATGATGCAGGCATACCCTGTGCGCTGATTTCTCTTGAAACAATGCGGGTTAGCGATTACACCACTCTCCCACCAATAGAAAGTGCATGCGAGCCTGAGCATGAAACATTAGTTCAAGAGTTTCGCGATGAGTATCTCGAGCTATCAACATCTATGGGAGACGGCGCATTTGCTGCGGGATTATTATTTCCAGCGATCCCTCTGTGGATCCACAAGGGAATCGGCGTAGATATTGTTAAAGAGTATTTGAATCAGATTAAGGATTAGCTACCAAGCCGCTGCGATCTCATCACGTGTGAGAGTGAGTAACTGTGGCAGGACTTTAGTACGTCCAATAATCGGCATGAAGTTAGCATCTCCGCTCCAACGTGGCACCAAGTGCTGGTGAATATGTTCGGCGACACCGGCTCCAGATATTGCTCCTTGATTCATTCCAATATTAAAGCCCTCTGGAGATGAAACCTTTCGAATCGTTCTCATGGCATGCGCAGTCAGTGCCGATATCTCATCTCGCTCGGCGGTAGTTAGATCTGTTAGATCAGCAACGTGACGATAAGCGCACACAAGTAAGTGACCAGGGTTGTATGGATACAAATTCATGACAACAAATGCATCTATTCCACGATGAACAACTAAGCCCTCATCATCACTCAAACTTGGAATTCGACAGAACGGGCACTCCACATCATTTCCATCGAGAGGGCGGTTTTCACCACGTAGATACTCAAGACGATGCGGTGCCCATAAGCGGTTCCAGCCATCGGGCATTCCCAAGCCATCAATGCTCATATCTGAGTTCGCTCGTTGATTATTTTCTTGATCTCAGCGATTGCATCGGCAACTGGAATTGCATTCTTTTGCTCACCGTTGCGATAGCGGAATGAGACAGCTCCTGCGGCTTGATCTTCTTCACCCGCTATAACCATAAATGGAACTTTCTGCATCTGCGCATTGCGCACCTTTTTTTGCATGCGATCATCAGAGCTATCTAGCTCGGTACGGATACCAGCTGAGCGCATCTGCGACATGACATCGGCTAAGTAATCGATGAAGGCATCGGCAACTGGAATACCAATGGCCTGTACGGGGGCAAGCCATGGTGGAAAAGCCCCGGCATAGTGCTCGGTTAAAACGCCAAAGAAGCGCTCGATTGAACCAAAGAGTGCACGGTGAATCATGACTGGGCGCTGACGGCTTCCATCGGCGGCGGCGTATTCGAGTTCAAAACGCAGTGGTAGTTGAAAATCAACTTGGATGGTCGACATTTGCCACGTACGACCGATCGCATCCTTTGCCTGCACTGAAATCTTCGGTCCGTAGAAAGCCGCACCCTCTTCATCTAATACCAGCTCAAGTTTCTGAGCATTTGCAGCCTCTCGCAGCGCCTGCGTTGCTTCTTCCCAATCACTTTCTGCTCCCACAGATTTCTCTGGATTTCGAGTTGAGAGCTCAAGATAAAAATCATTAAGACCGTAGTCGCGCAGTAAGTTAAGTACAAAAGTAAGTAGTGAATCAAGCTCACCAACCATTTGATCTTTGGTGCAGTAAATATGCGCATCATCTTGCGTAAATCCACGAGCACGTGTGATTCCGTGAAGTACTCCGGATTTTTCATAGCGATAGACCGTACCGAATTCAAATAAACGCAAGGGTAGTTCGCGATATGAGCGACCACGTGATCTATAAATCAGATTATGAAAAGGGCAGTTCATGGGCTTCATGTAGTACTGCTGGCCCGCACGTTTGATGGTGCCATCGGCATGAAACTCTTCATCTAAAATCATCGGCGGATACATGCCATCGGCATACCACTCTAAGTGGCCCGAGGTTTCAAAGAGTGCGGCCTTAGTTAAGTGTGGTGAATAAACAAACTCGTAACCCTCATCCTCGTGGCGCTTGCGCGAATAATCCTCCATCGCCCTGCGAATGATTCCGCCCTTTGGATGAAAAACTGCAAGACCTGAGCCAATCTCTTCGGGAAATGAAAAAAGATCGAGTTCGGTACCGAGCCTTCTGTGATCGCGCTTTTCGGCCTCTGCTAAGAGTTCGAGATATCCATTGAGTTCATCCTGGGATGGCCACGCAGTGCCATAAATGCGTTGCAGCATTGGATTTTTTTCAGAGCCGCGCCAATATGCTGCCGCTGTACGCATCAATTTAAATGCTGGAATATGTTTGGTCGATGGAAGATGCGGTCCTCGGCAGAGATCGCTCCACACTGGATTTCCATCTCTGCCTAAGTTCTCATACATAGTCAGTTCGGCGCCACCAACTTCTACGCTTGCCTCATCGCCAGCTGCTCCCTTAATGCCAATTAGCTCACATTTATAGGGCTCGTGTGCGAGCTCTTTGAGAGCATCGGCTTCGGAGATAACGCGCCTGCGAAAACGTTGACCCTCCTTTATGATCTTGCGCATCGTACTTTCGATCTTTACAAGATCATCGGGATTAAAAGTATTTGTTGGATCAAAGTCATAATAAAAACCATCTTTAATCGGTGGACCGATTCCAAGACGTGTATTGGCATATAACTCTTGAACGGCCTGTGCCATTACGTGTGCCGTTGAGTGACGAAGAACTGCAAGACCATCAGGGGAAGAGATTGAAACGCCTTCAACTACATCTCCCTGACTTAAATCGCTCCAAAGATCTTTAAGAAGTCCATTAATGCGCGCAACCACGATATCTTTATTATCGGCAAAGATATTGGTTGGGCGAGCATCGGATGCAACCGAGCAGGCTTTGCCATCTACCGTAATATCGATTGTGGACATATGCCTACTCTACCGAATGAAGTACGGCCATCGCGTGAATTTCATCGCAGAAGGCATGTGATAGCTCTAATTCGCGGCCATCAATGGATTGTATTGACTGAGCTATACGAAGACTGCTGAGCAAGATCGCACCCGATATATCCTGAATCTGTGATAACCCAACTGATTCAACACCAACCCCACAGTAGTCAATTACCAATCCGCGCATAATGCCCGGCAATACCCCATCACTAGTTGGTGGTGTTACCCAACGACCATTGATATGAAAAATAATATTTGACACTGCGCCTTCACAGATTTTGCCCTCAGTACTACATACGATCGCCTCATCAAAGCCCAGGATCTTTGCTTCATCCACAATCGCTAAGCGATTCTCATACGGGTAGCTCTTAATCGTCTCCCCCTTTGAAATTAAATAATCGGGGTGGATGCGCACTCTGGCAGCAGTTGTTAAGGGTTGATAAGGAAAATGAACCGCAGCCCATTGGCCATTTTCATCAAAAGAAATTCTCAGGAGTCCATTAGGCCAAGGTTCTACAGCCAATAATTGCGCAATCGATGATGCGACTAAATCTAAGGATGGCAAAGTTACGTTGGCAATTGCTGCACTCTTTAGGGCACGATCCATGTGGCGCGAATATGCATAGGCAAGATTGTCTACAGTGCGCAGCGTTTCAAAAATCCCAGCTCCTATTAGCCAACCAGTTGATGTAATCGGAGCATTCTCTAGTTCCATCAACGAAGCATTCAGTGAAACTTTCATGAAAGTGCGCCTCCTGCGATGGAGATCAAACGCCTCGCCTTCAACTGCGTCTCTTCCCACTCATCGCCTGGATCACTCCCCCATGTTATTCCAGCACCTGTGCCAAATCGCAGAGCATTATCTTTAAAGAAGATTCGTATAGCCACCGATAGCTCACATTGATCACCCTGAACCCAACCCAGTGCCCCGCAATACGGTCCGCGTGGGGATTCATTCTGAGTAATTACTGAAATAGCCGACGACTTCGGCGCCCCGCATATCGATCCCGGGGGTTGTAGCGATGAGAAAATCTCATGCCACGAAATTCCATCCTTTAATACGCCTTCAACATCAGAAACTAAGTGCACCAATCCCGGATGGTGCTCTGATGCTAATAAGCGCGGGACTGTTACCGAACCGTTGGCACAGATTGCACCCAAGTCGTTTCGCATTAAATCAACGATCATTACATTTTCAGCCACATCTTTTGCACCAAAATGGCTTTGTCCTGGACGCTGAGTACCTTTAATTGGTGAGGTACGAACCCGGTTTCCCGTACGCTTTAAAAATAGCTCAGGTGCGGCCGATGCGATATTGATGCCGGGCAACTCCAGATAACTTGCCCATGGCGCTGGATTGTTAATAAGAATCTCTGAAAATAAACCGCGTAGATTTCGAGTTTTTTCAATCGGAGTAGATAGCTCTCGGCAGGCATTTACTTGGTAGACCCAACCATCTGCAATGGATCTCTGTATCGACTTCACGTAATCCATATACTCAGATTCGGTGCACGATGATTTCCACTCCCCTTCGAGTTTTTCCCACTCATGATGAGGAAACTCAGCATCGATCACTGTTGCAAACCGAGCGGCAGTAAATTCACCTTCAAAAGTTGTCGATACCGCCCAGAAGCCGCCATCTGATAAATCGGCAGGATCATGCGAGATTGATATGAGCTGCGTTGCAAGTCGACCGTTCATCCAAAAAAGCGCATCGGGTGAAATCACAAGGGAACGCTATCCATTCATCGCTCACTTTGGCGCTTATGGCCTTCCTACGATAGATTTTGACCCCTCGCGGACGTAGCGCAGTTGGTAGCGCGGAACCTTGCCAAGGTTCAGGTCGCCGGTTCGAACCCGGTCGTCCGCTCTGATAAATCGCCTGAGGCGATATGCACATGGTCGGGTGGCCGAGAGGCGAGGCAAGGGACTGCAAATCCCTCTACACGGGTTCAAATCCCGTCCCGACCTCCATCATTTAAAACCACACTATGGAAAGGTACGACCCATGAGCCAATCAACTAGGCCTTGGGGGAGATACGAAATCCTCCAAGAGAGTGATTCGCATAAAGTTAAATGCATCTGGGTAACTCCTGGAAAAAGACTCTCATATCAACGCCACCAAAAACGTGCAGAACACTGGTTCATAGTTGCTGGCTTCGCACGAATTACATTAAATGGTGTAGTTAGCGAACTCAAAGCGGGGCAGACAGTAGATATAGGTATCGGGGATCTACACCGAATTGAAAATATCGGTAGTGATGATGTTGTCTTTATCGAGGTTCAGAGCGGAAGCTACTTTGGCGAAGATGACATAGAGCGCATTGAGGATGATTTCGGGCGCACGTAGTAATAAATATCCTGGGGTATGATTTCCCAGCAAGGATCGTTGGCTCAGCGGTAGAGCACCACATTGACATTGTGGGGGTCACTGGTTCGATCCCAGTACGGTCCACTTAAAGCTTAAGAGTTTTGAATTTCTCCACGCTCAATTCGAAAATCTCCTCTGGCCCATCTATCTCATCCATTTGCTGGCCAACATGTTGAAAACCGAACTTGTCCACTAAAGCTATTGATGCCGCATTATCTGCAGAAACTGTATACCTGAGAGTTTTAACTTCAGGATGCGTGCATGCCCAACTCCACATGCCGGCTAAAGCTTCAAAACCATAGCCTTGATTTTGGAGTTTCTGATTTATAGCCAGTCCTATTTCAATCATGCCTTCGGCATCCGGGCTGCCATGGAAGCTGGTGCTTCCAATAATCTCCCTACTGAGTTTTAAAACTATCCATCTAACGAACCATTTATTGACATCTGAGTTAAGTTTTACTTGTGGCACACGCCAGGCAAGTGGTCCAGAGTTATCCATTAACTCTCGGTGCGGATTAGTAAAACTTTTACCTTCAAAAATCCAATTATCCTCGGGTGTTTCAAAGAGAGAAATCAGTTCGTTAGCAGCGATGTGATGGAGCTCGAGACGCGCTGTTTCTATGACAGCTTCCCTGGTCATTCCAATACTCAAACTATGCCTCAGTCCTTCTAGGTAGTTATCACAATGACACGATACCTCACGGTAGGAGCCATCTTGATAATTGCCTAACCCATGAGCATGTAAGAAATGAAGCAAATGACAGCATGTGTTGTTGACCGCCCCTTACAGGCGACATACCCTATACGGATGCCCTCGCTCGTAGAGATCAACGCGATGGATAGTGCAACGGCGCACTTAGTTTTTAAGCGCTGCACTATCGCACCTGCATACTGTGATGCACTCGTGAGTGCTAGACCTTTCTCAACTATTGAAGATTTGAATCAAGCATCCGATCAAGCAACGTCTAACTTAGATACCGCCTCATTACTCATCGCCTTTTCGGGACATCCACGTATCGGTGAGCGCAAAGCTCACTCAGCTTGGTCATCTGCCGAACAGTCAGGTCTATCGGCAGACGATGTAAGAACTCTGGACGATCTCGCCGCAGCTAATCTTGCATATGAGAGCAAGTTTGATCACGTCTTTCTCATTTGTGCTACAGGTAAAAACGGAGCCGAAATGCTCAAGGAGTGTAACCGTCGAATCAATAACTCCCCTGAAGTAGAGATTCAAGAGGCACGCGAGCAGTTGCGCTTGATAAACCAGATTCGAATAAAGAAACTTTTGGAGGAATCATGAGCAAGCTCTCAACACATATCCTAAATACCAGCAACGGATTGCCCGCAGCGGGTGTCAAGGTCACATATCGCGCAAATGGCGTCATAGTCGCCAGCGCACTCACTAACTCTGATGGACGGGTAGAGAATCTACTTAATGGCGCAGCATTAACTACTGGCAAGCACACCCTGACCTTTGAAGTTTCAGGTTACTTTGCCGCACAAGAGCAAGAGAGTTTCTTTAGCGATATAAATGTCGATTTTCTCGTAAATGATCTCAATCGTAACTACCATGTTCCTTTGTTGCTTAGCCCATTCAGTTTTACAACGTACCGAGGGAGCTAGATTGTGAAGATCGAACTTGGTGATAACCGTTATGGAAAAGCTGAAAATCGAGTAGTAAGAATTACTCGAGAGCAGGGTACCCATCACATCCTTGATTTAAATGTCTCGGTTCAACTCAGTGGAGATTTTGATGACACTCACTTAAATGGCTCTAATGCCAAAGTCTTACCCACTGATACGCAGAAAAATACAGTCTTTGCCTTTGCCCAGAAATATCCTGCGATGGAGCCAGAGGCTTTCGGATTAATCCTGTGTGAGCATTTCTTAGATACACAAAGCCACGTAACACGGGCAGAGGTTCGCTTAGAGCAGTTCCTTTGGGATCGCATTCAAGTCGATGGTAAACCTCATCCCCGTGCCTTTCAAAGAAACTCCACGCTCACACGCACCGCTCGTGTTGTCATGGATCGCACTGCCAATGGCGCTAACGAGAGTTTCGTAAGTAGTGGTGTGCAGGATTTAGTGATTCTAAAGACTAGCGATAGTGAGTTTACGGGCTTTGTTAAAGATCACTACACAACTTTGCCAGAGGCTACAGATCGAATTATGGCAACACAGGTAAGCGCTAAATGGCGTCATGATAGCCACGATGCTCAGACACTTAAGAAGAAGGATTTCGGCAAAAGTTTTAAGTTGGCAACACAGAAAATGCTTGCAACTTTTGCCGAGCATCACAGCCTTTCACTTCAGCAAACACTCTACGAAATGGCTAAAGAGATGATTACAGAGCAACCAGATCTCTGTGCGGTCCAGATGAGCCTTCCTAACAAGCATCACTTCCTGGTAGATCTTTCACCTTTCGGTCAAGAAAATACGAATGAAGTCTTCATCGCAGCCGATCGTCCTTATGGATTGATTGAAGCTGTGGTCAATCGCGATGATGCACCCGATGCCGGATTTATATGGCCGGCTTGGTAGGAAATACTCATGGATTTCTTTAGACCCACCTCACTGATCGACGCTCTGAAACTTAAATCAGCGCATCCATTAGCACTGTGTATTAACGGTGGCACA
>WLNU01000019.1 GCA_009699645.1 Actinomycetota bacterium
AACTTTTGCGCACTTAGATGCGACAACAGTTCTCTCTCGTCCGATTTCAGAGCTTGGAATCTATCCTGCAGTGGATCCGCTGGATTCATCCTCTCGTATCCTCGATCCGCGCTATATCGGTGAGCACCACTTCCGTGTTGCTAACCGTATTAAGCAGATCTTGCAGCGCTATAAAGATCTACAGGACATCATCGCCATTCTTGGTATCGATGAGCTATCTGAAGATGATCGTATTCTGGTTGGTCGTGCCCGTCGTATTCAGCGCTTCTTGTCACAAAATACTTTCGTCGCTAAGGTCTTTACAGGCCTCGATGGATCATTCGTGCCAGTTACTGAAACTATTGCAGCATTTGAAGCACTTGCCGATGGAAAGTATGACCATGTTCCGGAGCAGGCCTTCTTTATGTGTGGTGGATTAGAGGATGTAGAGCGCAGGGCCGCTGAAATCGCAGCTAGCGTTGGAAAGTAATCACAACTATGTCACTTAACGTCGAATTAGTTTCGCCAACGCAGCGCGTGTGGTCGGGGGAGGCAACCTCGGTCTCTGCACGCACAATAGATGGTGATCTCGGAATTTTAACTGGGCACACCTCACTCTTTGGCGTACTAGTTGACGGCGTTGTAAGTATTACATCTGTTGATGGAAGCACCACTCACTTTAACGTCAGTGGTGGCTTCTTATCAGTGTCAAATAATCGTGTTTCGATTCTTACTGAAACAGTTAGTAATTAATCTACTTTAAGTGGTGCTCGGTTTCGATTAGACGAACCGTCTTGGACTGACCACGCATCACAATTGATTGACTGATAGCTCCAAAACTTGTGTAACGGATACCCCTAATTAACTCACCATCGGTAATTCCAGTTGCCGCTAAGAAAACATCTTCAGAGTTCACGAGATCTTTAGTGTGCAAAATCGCACCAGATCCTTTGCCATCAATATGCAACTGACCTTGGATCGCCCCACCTAGGCAGATCATCGCTGCGGCGGTAATGACGCCTTCAGGGGTGCCACCAATGCCCATCAATAAGTCGATTCCGGTATTGGGGCGGGCAGTCTCAATCGCTGCTGCAACATCACCATCTTGAATTAGACGAATACGTGCACCAGCTGCGCGAATTTCGCGAATCAATTCTTCATGACGTGGGCGATTCAATACAACGACGGTGACATCACTGATCGCTAGATTTTTAGCCTTTGCAACTGCCTTAATGTTATCGGCCGTGCTTGCACTGATATCAATTACGTGGGCAGCCTCTGGGCCAGTTACTAACTTGTTCATATAAAAAGAGGTTTGGGGATCAAACATTGTGCCCCGTGGAGATAGCGCAATAACTGAGATTGCACCGTTCATTCCATTTGCAGTAAGTGAGGTTCCATCGATTGGATCTACTGCAACATCACACGATGGACCTTGTTGATTACCAACATGCTCACCGTTATGCAACATAGGGGCTTGATCTTTCTCACCCTCTCCGATGACAACAACACCTGCCATGTCGACGGTATTAATCATTTCGCGCATCGCCTCGACCGCTGCTTTATCGGCGAGGTTTTTCTCACCTCTACCAACCCACGGTGCTGCCGCGATTGCTGCGGTTTCAGTTACTCGAATTAATTCGAGGGCCAAGTTACGATCTGGGATAGGTGACATTATTCGCGGCTCACTTTCGCTCCAAGGGATACTAACTGCTCGGCAAAGTTGGGATAGCCACGATCGACATGAAATGCCTGATCAATTGTGGTTTCTCCTTCACTGACAAGGGCTGCCAAGATTAAACCGGCACCAGCACGGATATCGGTTGCTTCAACTGGTGCGCCAGAGAGTTCGGGTATGCCATCGATGGATGCATGATGGCCATCGACTGAAATCTGGGCACCAAGGCGTATGAGTTCGTTAACAAACATAAAGCGAGATTCAAATACATTTTCAGTCACTAGAGAGTGCCCATCGGCGATTGAATTGAGAGCAATAACCATCGGTAGTAAATCAGTTGGAAAACCAGGATATGGAAGCGTTGCAACATCTATGGCTTGTGGCCGTGAATCCATACGGACACGAACTCCATCGGCTGTAGTTGTGATGATTGCACCGGCACTGGCTAATTTTTCAAGAGGTAGCTCAAGGTCGTCTGCACGTGCTCCATGGATTGTGATGTCACCTTGAGTCATTGCGGCGGCAAATGCCCAAGTCCCGGTGATGATGCGATCTGGAATCGTTACATGGCTTGTGGGATTGAGCTTAGTAACTCCGGTAATAGTAATGAGGGGAGTACCAAGACCTTGGATCTGTGCACCCATTGATATGAGAAACTCTCCAAGATCAACGAGATCGGGCTCGCGTGCGGCGTTATCAATTGTTGTTACACCTTTAGCTAAAACCGCAGCTGTCATAATATTTTCAGTTGCCCCGACGCTTGGAAAATCCAATGCAACTACCGCACCAACTAATCCATTTGGCGCCTCGGCGATAACATAGCCGTGTTCGATATGTGCACGAGCACCAAGTGCTTCTAATCCCTTGATATGAAAATCTAACCCGCGTGAACCAATTGCATCTCCGCCAGGTAGAGCAACTTCAGCTCTGCCAATGCGTGCCACTAGTGGACCTAAAACATTTATTGATGCACGCATCTTTCGAACGAGATCATAATCGGCGCGATGAGCGGGCACTGCCGGCACATCAATCGTCACACTATCTTTGATATGCACAACGGTGGCGCCTAAACGAGTTAATAAATCAGACATGATGTCAACATCGGCGATTTCAGGCACGTTAGTAATAGTTGTTTTACCGGTGGCCAAAAGCGATGCCGCCATGAGTTTTAAGACTGAGTTCTTGGCACCTGTAACGCTGACTTCTCCCCGCAGATGGGCACCACCGCTGACGCGGAAACGATCCAGAGATGCCATGGCCGCAGTCTACTTATAGGCTATGGGCATGGTTAATTTAACGCGTATTTATACCAAGACCGGCGATGATGGCACGACATCTCTTGGCGACATGAGCCGAACCTCTAAGAACGATCCGCGCCTTGAGGCATATGCCACGGTCGATGAAGCAAACTCCTCTATTGGCGTAGTGCTTGCAACCGATGAGTTGAGTGCCGATGTACGTGCCGTATTAGTTCGAATTCAAAATGATTTATTTGATGTAGGTGCCGATTTATGTACACCCGTTGTCGATGCACCAGCTTTTGAGCCACTTCGTGTTATTGAGTCACAGGTTACTTATTTAGAAGAGCAGATCGATAAATACAACGGTGACCTTGAATCTCTGCGCTCCTTTGTTCTGCCATCTGGTACACCAGCAGCTGCTCACCTGCATGTTGCTCGAACCGTAGTGCGCCGTGCAGAGCGATGCACATGGGCGGCAATACATGCATTTGGTGGTGGAGTCAGTCCAGTAACTGCAAAATATTTGAATCGTTGTTCAGATCTTCTCTTTGTTTTAGCTCGTCATGCAAATAAAGAGATTGGTGATCAGTTATGGGTGCCAGGGGCTAATCGCTAGTTATTTACTGGGGTATACGTTGAAGAGGGAGTGTTATCACCCACTGGATCGTGGTGGCACTTAGCCGAGATTCCGGTAACAACGTGCTTAAGTGCAAGGAGCTCTTGGCTAATAAGTAAAACCGTTGTTATCGCTCGAGGCGCACTTGCCTTAACCACCGTCCGGATAGTTCCGAAGCTGCGAAGAGTTTTATCATCGGCCGATGTCTCACCGACAAGCTTTGCGTTGACTTCCCACCAGGTGCAGCCATTTAGTGATGCGATCTGAACGGCTCCACACGAATACTTTTCACAGATCCGCACACCATCAACAAGCTGAGCTAATTGGGCCGTCAATACCTTGCTACTTGAGGCCGTACCGATTAACTCTTTGGGAGTTGGAATCTTTGCATAGACCTCACCATTGGATTTAAATCCAACTGGTGGCCACTTTGGAGATGGGGAGGGAGAGAGCGAGTTCTTCGCCTTTTTCTTGGTAGTAACCTTCTTTTTAATAACCGCCTTCTTGGTAGCCGTTGCCTTAGGTGTGGGCGTAGCCGTTGCCTTAGCCGTGGGTGATGGAGTTTTTGTCGCGGCATCTGCACTTGATGGGATTAAAAGCGCAGCCATTACCAGCACTGCCAATGATTTAATCACGATCCCACCTAAATTTGCGCACGGAAAAGAAGATACCAATAACTAACCAGGCCATAAGAATGGTGAAGGTGCGTCCATTTTCCCAGGATTTGGCGACCTCTTGTCCGGCAAATGAATCTGGTAAAAATACTGAGCGCATTCCTTGCGTAAGCCATTTGAGGGGAAATATCGCTGCAATCTGCTGCATCCAGGGCGGTAGTTGGGTAAAGATCAAAAAGACTCCACTAAAGAACTGCAAAATGATAACGATGGGAGATACAACGGCAGATGCACCGCGCCCACTTTTAGGAACTATTGAAAATGCGATGCCGAGCGAAGTTGAACATGCGCTACCAAGTAAGAGCAACCAGGTAAAAGTAAACCATTTATTGATATCAGTTGGCATCTCGACACCGAAAAAGATTAAACCAAATCCTAGAAGCATGAAGATCTGTATCACCATACTGACAGAGACCAAAATTACTTTCCCAATAAAATAGCTAGAGGCTGGCATCGGTGTACCACGCAGACGTTTGAGGGCACCAAAGTCACGCTCGAGGGGGATAGTAATAGCTAGTGCCTGAAAGCCTGTGTTTACAAGGCCCGATGCAATCATTCCTGCGACAAAGTACTGCGAAAAAGTTACACCGGGTGCGATGGTGTCTTTAAAGACTGAGCCAAAGATAATGAGCAAGATAACTGGAAATAAAAGTGTAAAGACTACGGATTCGCGCTGGCGCGCGAATTGACGAATCTCTAAGCCGCCCCGGCGTATGCCAAGTGTTATGGCGCTCGGAATCTTATTCATGGTTGATGCCAATCATTTTCAGATAAATATCTTCTAGCGATGGCCGAGTAACAGTGAGCTCTGGGATCTCGCCGTCAAATTGCGCAGTAAGTTTTTTGACTAATGAGGTTGGATTATCCGTTGCCTCTGACTTCATGGCATGCCCATCTCGCCACGTCACTAAGGCTTGCGCCGTACTGCGCCCGCCGAGCTCGGTCGGGGTCGATATTTCGATTATCTGGCCATTGTTAATGACGCCGACACGATCGGCCAAGGCTTCCGCCTCATCTAAATAGTGCGTGGTTAAGAGAATTGTTGTGCCATTGCCGCGAAGTTTTTCAATGAGTGCCCAAAAACTCCGGCGTGCCTCGGGGTCAAAGCCAGTCGTAGGCTCATCGAGGAATAAGAGTTCAGGATTGCCGATAATTCCAAGGGCCACATCTAAGCGCCTGCGCTGTCCGCCCGATAGCTTTCGAATAAGTGAACCGGCTTTTTCATCAAGACCTACGGAGTTAATTACCTCTTCGACGTTGCGGGGATTGGAGTAATAGCCGCTGAAGTGCTCGATAGTTTCAACGACTGTTAAATCACCAGAGTCTGATGTCGATTGCAGAACGATGCCGATACGGTTTCGCCATTCTCGCCCAGCACGGCCCTCATTATGGGGATCAAAGCCCAAGACCCGAACATCGCCGCTATCGCGGGCTCGAAAGCCCTCGAGGATTTCTACCGTAGTCGTCTTTCCCGCACCATTGGGTCCAAGTAGGGCAAAGATTTCACCCGTTGCAATACTTAGATCAATGCCACGAACTGCATGAACCTGACCATAGCTCTTTCTTAAGCCTGTGACCTCAATAGCGTTCATATGGCGATACTACTATGCGAAAATAGCACCATGAGTCCGCGCCGAAACTACCCCAAGAACAAGCGGCCAAACTCTGATGATCGCGATATTGCGACATCAAGTCAAACATTTGAAGAACATACCGAGGGCCTTTACACGGTCCGCAAATTAACTGGCTCAGGATCAAATAAACCATATCGCTGTCCAGGATGTGATCAGATGATTCCGCTTGCAACCCCGCACATAGTTGCATGGTTAGAAGATGATGAAGAGAGCCGCCGACATTGGCACAGTGCATGTTGGGCCAAGAAAGATAAGCGCCGGCCTAACACCGAACGAACACGCAATGCACCGCGATATTAAAACCCTCTGTTTTTAACCTAGCCGACCTTTTAGTAATTTAGTTAATTTAATAACTAATCTGTCATCTTGTGGCCGTCGTTTAAAGCTTAAAAAATGCAGTGGTAAATAGAAGCGCGTGCGCACAACGGTACGTGCAAATGTGTACTCCAGTAGCCCTTCAGGGCCATGCACTCGACCAGAGCCGCTATCTTTCACGCCACCAAAGGGCACCGAAGCGATTGCCGCAAATGAAAAAGTCGAGTTGATTGCGACCATTCCACACTGTAGTTGTGATGCGATCTTCTTTCCTTTTCGCTTAGACCAGACACTTGCGCCAAGTCCATAGGCAGATGCATTCGATAGATCAATCGCTTCACGCATTGTAGCAACACGATTAATAATAATTACTGGCCCAAAAGTCTCTACCCGCATCGCAGTTGAATCTTCGGGTACATCAATGAGAATCACTGGTTGCACAAATGGCGCCTGGACCGATTGTGGACCACCAAAGACGCATGTGCCACCATCGGCGATTGCGGCTTTAATATGGGATTGAATAACTTTAATCTGCGAGGGCATAGTTGACGGTCCATATTTTCCATCTCCCGATGCGCCTGCATGAATCGTTGGCGCAAGCTCTATGGCACGGGCAATGAATTCATCGGCTACTTTTTCATCGACATAAACACGCTCTGCAGCAATGCACGATTGACCAGCATTAGCCATAGCAGACCACATCGTCGCATCGACTGCACGTTTAATATCGGCATCGGCAGCGACGATTACAGGATCTTTACCACCGCATTCAAGGACTATTGGAACCATCACGCTTGCACATTGTGCTGCGACTAATTTTGCCGTCCGAGTCGAGCCGGTGAATGAAATCTTATCGACACCACTGAGGCAAAGACTAGAACCGGTTTCACCCAAACCGGTTATTGTTGTAAAAATATCGGCAAAAGGTGCAACTTCATTAAAGCTCTCTTCAAGCCACATGCCAACACCAGGGGTATATTCACTAGGTTTAAAGACAACGGTATTACCGGCTGCCAATGCATATGAAATCGAACCAGCGGGGGTAAAGAGTGGATAGTTCCATGGTCCAATCACACCTATGACACCTAATGGTGAGCGCTCAACGGTGGCCGACATATTGGCCATCAATAATCCAGGGCGGCGAAAAGATGTTCGCATAATCGATTCGGCATGGCGCGCAGCCCAACCGATATGACTCACGGCGATACTAACTTCAAGTTTTGCATCACTGAGCGGTTTACCAGTTTCGAGGCTAATTAAATCGGCAATCTGATCTATACGGTTAATGATGAGCGAGCTCCATGCTAGTAAAACTCTTTTGCGCCCACTAAAACCCAACCCCTGCCACTGCGCAGTTGCTAGACGGGCATGTGCTACTACATCGGCGACTTCGCCCTTACTCATAATTGGATATGTGCCGACTACCTCTTCAGTTGCAGGATTGTGCGCATTAAATGAGGGCCTACGTTTAGTTGCCATGGTTAGAAGCGTAGTCGTGTGTCGATACAATTTGAAGCATGCCTGAGATTGTCAGACCCAGCACAACTTTGCCAGCATTACGCACGCCAATTCATGTTATTACTAGCGATGGCATAGATCTCATTGGTGAAGTAGCTGCACCACTTGGGGTGAGCCGTGGGGCGATCCTGACTCTGCATCCATTACCAACGGCCGGTGGAATGATGGATAGCCATATATTTAAAAAGGCCTCCAACAGACTCCCTGCGATGGCTGGAATTACTGTTGTTCGCTTTAACTCGCGAGGTACAACTAGTGAGGCCGGTAGTAGTACAGGTACCTTTGATAACGGCAATGCTGAGGCATTAGATGTAGAGGCGATGCTCACATACTGCTTTGATACCTTAGAACTTGAAAACGTATGGGTTGTGGGCTGGTCATTTGGAACAGACTTAGCACTGCGCCATGCAAAAGATGTCCGACATAAGGGTTTGATTTTACTGAGCCCACCCCTTCGAACAACTAATGAGGCAGAGCTGATGTATTGGAATAGTGATCCTCGCCCGATTGCAGCCCTTGTTCCAGAGTTCGATGATTATTTAAAGCCAGATGAAGCACTCATACGCTTTGCAATTGTTCCTACGATAAAGATTGTGGCAGTTGAAGGTGCAAAGCATCTATGGGTAGGTGAACCATTTGTTCACCAGGTTTTATCGCAGATTAATTCTATTGTGACTGGAGATTTAGCCGAGCTACCGCTGGAGATTTAAGAGGCTTCAGCCCGTGGAATAACTACCTCGTCTAGAATCAAAATAATCGCAGCAGCTACTGGTACGGCCAATAATCCGCCAACTAAACCAAGCAGTGATGAGCCAATGAGGGCCGCAATAATAGTTACCGCCCCCGGTACCGACATTGTTTTCTTCATGATGCGCGGAGTCACAACGTAGTTTTCAATCTGGACATACACCACGTAGGCAACAAAGGCGATGACACCAATTGGAACAGATTGTGTGAGTGCGATAACGGTAACGATTGAAGAGCCAATAAAGTGTCCAACTAATGGAATAAGCCCGCAGACAAGAATTATCATCGCAATCGCAATTGGGGAGGGTAGGCCTAAGATAAGTGAGAGCAAGAGAACGAAGATAGATGCCATGATTGCAATGATGATTTGACTACCAACGAATGATCCAACACGGCCGATTATCGCCTGTGTTAAACGGCCAACACGCTCCCGGCGGCTCGATGGAACTAGTGAGAGCCCAAGGTTCACCGCTTGCGGCAGTGAAGTAATGAAGTAGAGAGTTAAAACTAAAACCGTTAAAAATGAGAAAAACCCTGAGAGTATTGATTTTCCGACTCCCAGAACTCCACCAAATGTTGAAATTAATAGCGTTCCATTTGAAGTTACTGATTTTAATTTGGCTTGCAATGTATCGATAATTCCATATTGATCATTGAGTTTACTAATCACTTGATTATTAGTTAAATCATTGAGCAGTTGCGGCGCCTTATTGAGCAGTTGAGTTCCTTGAGATACAACAGGAGGTGCAACAACTAAGGCAAAGAAGATTACAAAAGCAATAACCGATGTGAAAATAATAGCAACGGCCGTTGTCCTAGATAGGTTCTTACGCCGTAGCCCTTCAACTGCAGGATTAAGACCCATTGCAAGAAATAATGCGATAAGTATGAGAACAAAGATTTGACTTACGCTGGCAAGTGCGCGCATCAACACAATTGCAGTCAAGGCACCGAGAGTTGCAATGAAGCCGAAGTAATAGGGATTGGTTCTATTAATGGGAGCTCCCAATGCACCAAAGTCTGCTGGGGGAGTTGGAGCTTTGACTGCTCGCTTAGTCACCTTTTTTATCCGCGCTGAAATAGCCATGCATCTATTGTAAAGTGCGCTCAAGTGCAATGGCGCCGTGTAGTTCACCTGATCGACACATTGATAGGTAAGAATAGGGAGCATGGCGCTGCGAATAACTGGATTAGGCGAGGAGATCGCAGCTGTCTCTGGGCTGCCCTGGCACCTGCCCCTTGAGGAGTGGCCTGAAGACTCTGAGCTTGCTGAAAAACGCGGTATCTCCCGCCACGTAGTCCGCTTAGTCCGTGCGACCAAAGATTTAGATTCACCGGTTTATGCAGTGAAGGAAACGGTGAGCGAGTTTGCAAACCGTGAATATAAAATCCTGCGTGAACTAAGCCAACTCAAGGCACCATGTGTTGAGCAGGTCGCAGTTGTTGAAGGTCGCATCGATAAAAATGGCGAAGAACTCCCATGCGCCATCGTCACACGCTTTTTGCCATATTCACTGCCATTTCGTGTTCTGCTCTCACAATCAGTGACATCTCATGAGATCACAACAATGGCGAGTGCACTTGCGCTTTTACTTGTCCGAATGCATCTACTTGGATTTTGGTGGGGAGACTGTTCACTCTCAAACACTTTGTTTCGCCGTGATGCCGATGGCTTTGCCGCATACCTAGTCGATGCTGAAACCGGCGAGTTCCAAAAAACCTTAAGTGATGGTCAACGTGAGCATGATTTAGATATTGCACTCTTTAACGTGGCTGCAGAGCTAGAGGATCTCTCTCTTTCTGGGGTTTTATTTCCAGGAATGGATCCAGTACGTGCAGCAGAATCTGTGATTCGCCGCTATCGACGTATTTGGGTTGCACTTAAAGAGCGACAACTCCTTGATCCAAAAGACCGCCACGCTGTTGAGAGTGCAATGCGCGCGCTCCATGATTTAGGTTTTGCAGTTGAAGAGGTATCGATCTCTATCGACGGTGAAACACAGATGCTTGCATTCCAACCTAAGTTAGTCGCAGCTGGATATCACACCGCGCGTCTTCGTGAGTTAATGGGTTTAGAGACTGAAGAGTTACAGGCCAAGCGCTTACTTGCATCCTTTGATCGCTACCGCGCGCGTGAAGATAAAACAGGTGCATCAATTACTGAGATGGCCAGGCGATGGCTCATAGAAGTTTTTGAACCGATCATCAATCGTGTGCCTGAATCTATGCGAGGCAGAGTTGAACATGCACAGATGTTCCATGAGATCCTAGAAAACCGCTGGTATTTAAGTGAGGAGAAAGGCGTTGATGTTGGCCTTGCTTTTGCAACCGATAATTACCTCGCCGAGATTCTGCCCTCCCGCCGAGATTCTGGAGTTGATGTCGCTGCGCAGTAGGATTGTGGCATGGCTAATCCTCCCAATTTTGCGCAAGCGGTGGACTTAAGCTCTCTCGGAAAGCCAAAGGCACCACCGGCCGGGCCAATGCCTGGCTTAGAAGTAACGGCGGCTAATTTAACGGCTGAGTTTTTGCCTCTCTCTCAATCTAAGCCAGTCATCGTCATTGCATGGTCTGCCAGATCTCCTGAATCAATCGAGATGGTTAAAACTCTTGGCACACTTGAAACCTCTTATCAAGGTAGTTGGACACTTGCCCGTTTAGATATCGATGCCGAGCCGCAGGTTGCACAAGCACTTCAAACAAAGAGTGTTCCATATGCAATCGCACTCATTGGCGAACAGATGGTTCCACTCTTTGAGCAGAGTTATCCCGAGGCGCAGGTTCGTTTAGTGCTAGATAAAGTCCTAACCCTTGCTGGCGAGCAAGGCGTTGGAAGTGCACCCGTTGAAGTTAGTGAGCCTGAAGAGGATGAGGCGATGGCAGCGCTAGAGTCCGGTGATTTTAAAGCCGCAGAAGTTGCCTACAAGAAACTATTGGCCCGAAAGCCCGCAGATAGTTTTGCAAAGTTGGGTCTTGCACAAACGCAGTTGTTAATCCGTACCGATGGATTAGATCTAGAAGTTATCATCAAGCAAGCTACTGATTCTCCCAGCGATATTGCACTCCAACTGCAGGCTGCAGATATGGAGATTGCAAACGGGGGAGTAGAAGCGGCTTTTAATCGCCTGCTGCAGGTAGTGAAGGCGACATCGGGAGATGAGCGCACAAAGGCCAGAGAGCATCTCTTAACTCTCTTTGTCTTAGTCGATCCATCTGATCCACGACTGGCTGCGGCAAGAAGTGCGCTAGCGAACGCACTCTTTTGATGAAGAGCTTAGATCCGAGAGCAGAGCTAAAGTACTTAAAGCTTTTATTTTTTCTCTTCGCTTTTCTCATCATGTCGTGGATACCACGTTTTCCCGAGGTAAAGGCAAACCTGGGTATTTCTAACGGCGAGTTTGGATCAATCATCAGTAGCTCTGCTCTTGGCGCAATTATCGCACTTTTATCGGTAGGGCACTTAGTACATAACTATGGCGTAAAACTAGTGCTGCATTTGTCAGCGATTTCTATGGCCATAAGCTTGATACTTTTAACGACCACGCACTCCACATTGATCTTTCTGGTAGCCAACATTATCCAAGCCGGCGCGATTGCATCTTTTCATATAGCCATCAACGCTCAGGGCTTTAATTATCAAGATCGCACAAAAAGCAGTGTGATAACCCTGCTGAGTGGGTTTTGGAGCAGCGGTGCACTTGCAACTATCGTTGTGTCGGGCTTGCTTGTCAATCGAATCCCAGTACATATTCATATCACTATCCTTGCCCTCACAATCCTCTTAATCATATTCTTTGTAGTTTCATCTATGGATTCATACCTTCTACAACCAAATCATGATGTAGAGGCTGATTATAAGATTAGTGATATTTTTAAGGGCTTTCGGATTGATATATTAGTCTCGGGCGCACTGTTCTGTGGTGTCTTTCTCGAGTTTGCCGTTGGAGATTGGGCTGCGATCTTTGTGAAAGAGGATGTTGGTATAAAAAGTGGCCTTCATACATTGCCCTACATCCTCTTTACTGTGACCATGATTATTGGGCGCTTGAGCGTTCACTTTCTTTTCTCTCGATTTTCAATTCAGTTTCTGATGAAGTTAGGTTCGCTAGTCTCGGCTTCCTCATTTTTAATCGGAATTTTCACAGTGAGGTTGATTGGCCCTGATAAAAAGATGCTTTCACTGGTGGTCTTATGCATCACTTTTACAGTTGCCGGTTTAGGCTCATCATTTCTTGCACCAAGTGTTATGAATATAGCCAACTCTCGTTCTGCATCACCAGCTAGTGTTGTAATCGGACATCTAGGAGTAATAAATAACATTGCAGTTTTTACCATGCGATTAATCATCGCTTGGACAGCACAGGCCTTTTCACTCTCTATCGCCTTAATGATTCCAGCGCTATTGCTCTTTATGGTTCCTTACTTTTCTAAGATCTTTAAGCGCGCTTAAATTCAATCACTGCCGTTAAGGGCAGTGAAATCAGCCCGATCAACCAGAGCCCTCCGTATTACCAGCATCTGCGGCCGATATGTCATCGATTCGATATTTTTCCATAGCCGCAACAACAACACGTCTTTTAACCTGACCCAGTCTTTCTAGCTCTTGAAGTGTTGCTACAGCGATAGATTCGGCATCGACCTTAAAGTGTCTGCGCAGTGCCCCGCGAGTATCTGAGAGCCCAAAGCCATCGGTACCAAGGGATAAGAATGGCTTCTCTATCCACGGTGCAATCTGATCTTGAACTGCGCGCATGTAGTCACTTACGGCTATCACTGGACCATTGTGTCCATCGAGTTTTTGTGAGATATAGGCGCGCTTGCGCTCGTGTGGATTTAGAAGATTATGACGATCAGTTTTTAGACCATCACGACGAAGTTCATTCCATGAAGTAACAGACCAGACTGATGCCTCTATGCCCCAATCTTCACGCAGTAGCCTCTGTGCTTTGAGCGCCCAGTTAACGCCGACACCAGATGCCAAAATCTGTGCAGATTTCTTACGTCGATTTTTGGCAGGTGAATAAAGATAAAGCCCCTTAAGTAGTCCAGCTACATCTAGGTTTTCAGGCTCTGCAGGGTGAACGTATGGCTCGTTATAGACGGTGATGTAGTAATAAATATTCTCACTATTCTCGCCATACATACGGCGCAGTCCATCTTTAACAATCTGCCCAAGCTCGAATGCAAATGCTGGATCATAGGAGACAACGGCCGGGTTAGTAGATGCGAGTAGATGCGAGTGGCCATCTTCATGTTGTAAGCCTTCGCCATTTAGAGTTGTGCGCCCGGCAGTTGCACCAATTACAAAACCACGTACCAACTGATCGGCTGCGGCCCAGAAAGCATCTCCAGTGCGCTGGAAACCAAACATGGAGTAGAAGATATACATCGGGATCATTGGCTCATCGTGGGTGGAGTAGGAAGATCCAACGGCTGTAAATGAGGCAACTGATCCCGCCTCATTGATGCCTTCATGCAAAATTACACCCGAAGTAGACTCCTTATAGGAGAGCATGAGCTCGCGATCAACGGCCTTGTACTGCTGGCCACTGGGTGAGTAAATCTTCATCGTTGGAAAGAGTGAATCCATTCCAAATGTGCGTGCCTCATCGGGGATGATCGGAACAATGCGCGAACCAAGTCCTGGATCTTTTACTAAATCTTTAAGCATGCGAACAAATGCCATCGTTGTTGCAATCTCTTGCTGCCCAGAGCCGCGCTTCACCGATTCATAGACTGAGTCATCTGGTTGAGTAAGTGGGCGTGAAATTGAGCGTCTGCGTGGAATCGATCCACCCAAAGCTGCGCGCCGTTCTGCCAAGTACTTCGCCTCATCGGAATCTTCGGCAGGTTTGAAGTATGGCGGTAGATACTTATCTAGCTTCTCATCCGGTATCTCTAAGTGCAACGTATCTCTAAAGCCCTTTAAATCTTCAAGGCTCATCTTCTTCATCTGGTGCGTTGAGTTACGGCCTTCAAAGGTAGAGCCAAGTGTCCAACCCTTAATGGTTTTAGCTAAAATTACAGTTGGACGGCCGTTATGTTGAACAGATGCGGTGTAGGCGGCAAATAACTTCTTATAGTCATGGCCACCGCGCCTTAGGCTCCAGATTTTTTCATCGCTCCAGTCCGCGACCATCGCAGCAGTTCGTGGATCTCGTCCAAAGAAGTTCTCACGCACATAGGCACCGGACTCGGCTTTAAATGTCTGGTAATCGCCATCTAGCGTCTCGTTCATAATCTTAACAAGTGCGCCTTCACGATCTTGGGCCAAAAGTGGATCCCAATCCCGGCTCCATACAACTTTAATTACATTCCATCCAGCCCCACCAAATGTTGATTCAAGCTCTTGAATAATCTTGCCATTTCCACGCACAGGTCCATCCAGGCGTTGTAAATTACAGTTAACAACGAAAGTTAAATTATCTAATTTTTCACGTGATGCAAGACCAATAGCACCAAGAGTGTCAACC